>NZ_CBAZRM010000001.1:0-285369 GCF_964834465.1 Jezberella sp. | reverse complement strand
GTTCTGGCGTTTGAAGATCTGGGGATGGAGGCAATCTATGAGTTTGACGTTGAAGATATGCCCGTGACTGTTGCAGTCGATGCTGAAGGCGTGTCGGTGCATACGACAGGGCCTAAAGAATGGTCGGCGAAGATCGCGGGGATACCGGTGGTGGTGGCCTGAGTGCGCATTTAAAATTGAACTCTCACGCCAACGGTGACACCCCCCAGCGTTTGGCGTGCGCGTGTTTCACCGGAGAGTTCCGCAAAACCGTATGCGTTGTCGGTAAATCTGGCAGTTCCGTACAGCGCAGCTTGCACAAAAGTATTGCCAATGTTTGACGCCTGAACGGTGGTGCCGTAGCCAGCGAGATTGGTATTCAACGTAGGATTGATCAGGCTGTTGGTGTCTGCACCAACAGCAAGATTGACTTTGTAGGTAAATGGTTCGCTCATCGGGTTTTTATTTTTTGAACCAAGCGATACCCCTAACAAACCTCGCAGGCTGTTACCCGAGTAGCTGTTCACACTGAGCGCAGCTGCACTTGCGTTACCCTCATCAAACGATGATTGATTCACCATTTGCCAAGTTGTTCGAACATAAGGTGTGACAACCACATCGTTGAGGTCGATGGGTCTGCTGATATCTGCGCTGAGCAGCACATCATTACCTCGAATGCCTCGTGCTTTGAGGTTACTGCTCGAGGTCGGATCTGTGCGACTAACGTCGGTAGAACTCAACCCAAAGCTAGCCATGCCGCTCAGCACATAATCCTGCAAGACAGGCGCCTTGCCGTACACAAAGATAGAGCCTTGGCCGATTGTTCCAGTGCCTTGGCTCATTGAGACATTGGTGGTCGAGAGTGAGAACCCTGCACCTGCTTTGCTCGCACCTTCTTGATATAGATCGGCCCCGAAGACCGCTTGATACAGATTGCTGTTAAATCCATTGGCGTTTGAGTCGCCGGATCTATTGCCGTACTGATAAGCAATTTCTCCCCAGATATTCTGCTTATAAAGTCCTGCCATATCCTTCACAGGATCAACTGCTGGATTGGTACTGTAAGCGCCTGTGGTGAGACCCAAAGGGTTTTGTGCGGTGACGCTGTTCGTATTCAAAGGCATCGAGGCATTGAGGTTGCCAGCGCCGAGAGGGATTGCCACATCCGACAGATGAGCTATAACGGCACTCTGTACCCGTTGACTTGTTTGTGGAATGACCGCCACGGTATCGGCGTAGATTTCACCGGTCAAAGATTGCGCGAAGCGAGGAAGTGAAGCTGCCGTTTGCGTTGCTGTTGAGTACATAAGGTTTGTCTGCGTGCTGCTGGCGGTGCCTGCAACTTGAACGGCACTTAATTTATCCAAGACTGACGCAATCGCCTGCACATTGGTGCTGTTGTTGGCGAGCGTCGTAGGATAGGACGTTGGGACTACAGCGAGATCGACGCTGTTGCTTCCTGAGTAATTGTAAAAGGGGATGAACTGCGTCCCTGACGCTAAACCCGACGGCTGTGAGATCGTTGAGAAGGTGCCAGTAATCCCCGTTGCTGCCGTAATGATTCGAAACGTATCGCCTAGGCTTGGCACGTAGGGTGCACTACCGTACCCCGACTCGGTGGTTTGAAACAGGTTCTGCAGCCTAGGGTTTAAGATTGTCCCTGAATTGATAGTCAGTTGGCCATTAACGCTCAAGAACGAGTAATAGCCACTTGCGCCACTTGGCGAACTACTGCTTGCCTGCGAGATGCCCGCAATATCTTGCTGGTAAACAGACCCTGCGTTCAATGTGACACTTTGAGAGACGCTCAGATACCCTGGTGAGTTTCCGGGTTTCAGGATGCCGTAAACAATGACGTTGCCCGAAATGGTTCCGCTACCCATCAGTGTTGCGGGTGTCGAAACAACGACGTCGCCTGATCCCGTCGGGGCTGCACCTGCAACCGTTAGCGTACCGCCGGAAACCGTCGTGCCGCCCGAATAGGTGTTCGTCCCCATCAGGAGGGTATTGCCAGTGCCTGTGAAGGTTAAACCGCCCACCCCAGAAAAAAGGCCAGACACTGTTGCGTTGCCAGAGGTCGGTTGTTGCACCATTCCACCCGAACTGGTGACCAGAATCGGCGTGCTGATCTGATCCCCGGCGCTCAAGACGAGCGTACCGCCCGCCAACACTGGGTTATATGAATGACCAAGCGTCGCGGCCGTTGCTTTCGCGCCGCTGATAATGTTCGTTATTGCCGGTGTCGTGGAAGTGCCACTGCTGCTGGTGCCGCTTGTACTTCCATTCGCACTACAGACACTGCACGCCGTAATGGTTAAGTCCCAAGTACCAGTGCTACCTTCTTCGGTTAAAGCATATGAGTATCCTGATGAAGAACCTGTGTAAGTCGATCCGGTCAGGGTAAGGCCAGTCAAGTAAGTCGAGAGCGTGTTGCCAAAGCCTTGTAAAACTGCTGTAAAGGATTTGTTGATAATCGAGGTGCTGGTCGTTGAGGCTGACGAAATGCCAAAGGCTGAGGTTCCTGAAACTGCTGATATTGACAGCTGTCCATAATTGCTCGTGCTAGCAATAATCGGGTTATAAGCCGTGGGCAAGGTGCCCGTGTAGCTCAAGGCGCTACCGCTTGCACCTTGCTGATTATTCAAGGCCGAAATGGTGCCCCCAGTATTGCTAATCCCCCCTTGGATTGTGCCGTAATTGGTCAATCCATTGCTTGCGCTAGATCCGATACTGCCAGAGTTATATAGGCCGGCGGTTTGCCCAGAGAGTGTGCCGTTATTGGTTAGGGTTGTGATCGTGCCGCTGTTTCTAATTCCTACACCAGCAACGCCACCGCCTGTCATGGTGCCCGAGTTGGTGAGCGTGCTGATGGTGCCGGAATTTCCGATCGCATTGCCGCCAACGCCAGAAATGCCCAGCGTAGCAGTTCCAGTCGCTGAGCCTGTGATGGTGCCGGTGTTGATGAGTGTTGTAATCGTAGAGGTGCTGTCATTATTGACCGCCGAAGCGGCGGTGCCATTCGCGCCTGCTGTCCCGCCAGTGCCCGATGAGGATCCGCCTGCAGCACCATTACCACCAGTGATTGAACCACTATTGTTTAACGTCGTGATCTGTCCGGAAGTTTCGTTCTTGATCCCATTGGCACCAGCACCACCCGCCCCCCCAGTGCTGTTGGCCCCCGTTGTCGCACCGCCTGAACCGCCGGCACCCCCCGTGATGGTGCCTGTGTTGTTCAGCGTTTGGATCAATCCACCTGCATTTAACAATGCAGCGTTGCCTGTGGCGCCATTGCCACCCGTATTGCCAGCGCCAGTTGCGCCCCCGCCATTGCCTGCGGTCCCACCCGAAATGGTGCCGCTATTGTTCACGGTGGTGATCGTGCCGGAGTTGTAGAGTGCTGGAAAACTGCTACCAGCAGCACCGCCGTTGCCTGCAGTGCCACCAGCACCGCCGTTGGCACTGGCCCCGCTGGTAATCTGTCCATTATTGTTTAACGTACCGATGGTTCCGGCGAAGTTGTAAACCCCATTAGCAGTACCACCACCAGTGCCGCCCGCACCGGTCGAGCCTGCGCTTGCGGCCCCCCCTTGTCCACCCGTTATCGTCCCGTTATTGGTTAACGTAGTGATGGTTCCTGCGTTCTTCAGACCCGAACTGGCGGTACCACCATCAGCGCCTGAACTGCTCGTACCGCCCGTGCCAGCGTTACCCCCGTTCCCGCCCGCCACGGTTTCACCGCTGTTGATGGTGATGCTGTTAATCGTGCTGCTCGACACAGAGTTGTAAACCCCCAGGGCGCCACTACCGCCATTACCTCCTGCATTCGTTGGCGAACTGCTGGTGCCGCCTTGCCCCCCATTGCCACCGCATGTCGTTGAGATCGTGAGATCACCTTGAGATGTTGTATAGACAGTTGCGGCAGAGCCACCGCCGCCCACGCCGCCTTGCGCACCATTCGTGCCCGCGGTGCCTGTGATGCCACAGCTCGCGTAAGCCGCGGCATGTCCGGCAAATAAGGCGACAGCTAGCACTACCAAACCACGACTGTTGAAAATGTTTTCGGATGCTTGATTCAGTTGGCAGCGATGAGCCGTGCAGTTTTTATTTGATGGATTCATATTCATTTTTGTTGTTACAAGGTTTGAATTATTGGTCGCAGCAATAACGCCAGTCATGGGCAAGCATAGGCATCGATACCTAAGCGATGCTTGTTATTCTTGATAACCAATGGTAAATCCGGCTCACTTAAAATGTAAGCTTTTTTCTATTTTTGTTGTAAGAAAAATACCATTTAAAAGTTGGCACGACGATATTAATCCGCTTGGTCGGGCAGAGTGTGTTGCCCGTTCGAGAAGGACCGAATTTTTTTTAAGAGGCTTAGGGAACGAGGCGAACAGGTCTCATGACCCAGTTCTGCCGGCTAGCGTTCAAATGACGTGCACGGCGTTAGTGCCAGCGTGCGGAGATTGCCATGTAAGATCCCAGCACGACCAATCCGCCAAGAAAACACTTCTTGAAGATTTGCTGTGAAATCATGCCGCGGATGGATTGTCCGAGGTACATGCCCGCGAAAGCGGGGATGAGGGCGATCATTGAGTTGGTCGCAACATCGAGCCGAAACTGATGGGTAAAAAATAACCCTAGTGCTAAGACAAGCGATGAAACGGTAAACGTTAAACCTAGGGCTTGGATAAGATCGTCTTTTTCTAAACCAAGCGCGGCAAAGTAAGGGCCCACGGGCATCACCGAGATGCCGGTTGCCCCCATGATGACACCAGTGGTGAAGCCTGCCGCCGGCGACGCCCACTTTTCAGATGCGGGACGCACGACGAAGCGGGCATTGCTCAGACCAAAGACCCCATAAAAAGCAAGAACGCAACCCAAAACGATGTTCGCCAGATGCGTTGCGCCGCTCGTCATGAACATAATGCCCAACGGCGTGCCCACACAGATCGCCAGCAACAAGGTATTGAAGCGCTTTGTCAGGCCACCAAAATGCGGGCCGTTCAAGAGTTGCCAAATATTCGTGAGCAGAGAGGGGATCACGAGCATGCCTGCTGCCTCCACGGGCGGGATAATGAGACTAAGCACGCCAATGGCGAAGGTGGGCAGGCCCATCCCTAGAACGCCTTTAATCACCCCTGCCATGACAAAAATCACTGACCCCAGGGCGATCACTAAATACGAATGACTCAATACAACTCCATTAACTGCGTGTTGTCGGCAAAGGCGTCCGGGCTACCTTCTTTGATCAACTCGCCGGATTTCATGACCATGACTCGGTCAGAGATTTTGAGCGCCTCTTTGACGTTTTGCTCAACGATCAGGATCGACATCTTACGTTCTTTTTGCAATGTCCGAATGGGGCCAAGTAAGTCTTGAAACAATTTCGGCGCAAGACCAATGGACGGCTCATCCAAGAGCAGACAGCGAGGCTGACTGAGCAACGCTCGTCCTAAGGACACCATCTGCTGCTGCCCGCCAGATAAGGTTCCTGCGCGCTGCTGATAGAATTTCTTGATCATGGGGAGCACTTGCATCACCCAATCCAGACGAGCGGCTTGCTCGCCCTTGGGTGTGCCGTTTGCCCAAAAGCCCAGTCGCATGATCTCTGCAACGGTCAGACCGGGAAACACCCCACGTCCTTCCGGCACGAGAGCAATACCAGCAGCACTCATGGATTTAGGACTAGGTTTGACCATCGTTTGTCCCTCCAGCTTCAGGCTGCCCTGTTCAAGATGGATCAAGCCAAATAATGCTTTGAGTAACGTAGATTTTCCGGCGCCATTGTGACCAATTAAGCAGAGCACCTCGTTATATTCGAGCCTCAGATTGAAGTCTGACAAAACGGGTCGCCCTCCATAACCCACCTGCAGATTCAGGGCTTCGAGAAAGGGGCCCTTGAGTGGTCTGTTGTTAAGCTCCTTTTGCATCGCAGCGGTGTGGCCCACGTCCATTGAGTGACTCATGCGTGGTCTCCGAAATAGATGGCAGCAAGATGAGGATCTTTGAGAATATCCTCTGAACTGCCTTGAGCCAGCAGTTTGCCTTGATCTAAAAAGGCTACTCGGTCGGACAGCTGAATGACGATATCGAGATTGTGTTCGATGATGCAGATGGTGACACCGCTTGCCGCATACTGACGCAATAAGGCGACGAATTTGTCGAACGAGCGTGGGTCAAGCCCAGAGGCGGGTTCGTCTAGCAACCACAGTTTGGCTTCGCTTGCCATGATGCGAGCGAGGCTCAAGAACTTTCTTTCTGCATATGCCAGATCAACGGCTCGCTCATGACGCTTTTCTAGCAATCCGGTCTCAGTGAGTACCCGTTCAATCCGTTGTGCATGTCTGGTTTGTCCAGACTGCCAAATCCAACTGCCGCGCTCCATGACTGTCATGATGTTTTCTTCGACGGTCATCTGATTGAAAAGACGTAAATCTTGAAAAGTACGCGCAATCCCCATGCGAGCAATTCGCCAAGGCTCAATGCCATTGACTTGGGTGCCGAGCCAATGAACCGTACCTGTGGTCGGCAACAAGTGGCCCGTGATCAAATTAAACAAGGTTGTTTTGCCTGCGCCATTCGGGCCAACGAGCGTCGTGATGACACCAGCAGGTAAATCCAGCGTCACATCCGAGATTGCTTGAAGCCCGCCAAAATTTTTATTCAACCCGCGGATCTGAAGAAGAATGTCGGTCGCACTCATGCGGATTTCTCCTTGCTGCGTCCACCGACTAAACCGCCAGGGCGAAAAATCATCAGCAACACCATCGCGGCACCATAGACGATCTGCTGAATGGCCCCCAGTTCGCCGGCTGGCAGAAAAGGCAGGTAGGTCAACGCAGCGGGCAAGGTCATCAATAATGCGGCCCCAGCGACCGGCCCAAGCAACGTGCCCGTGCCACCGATAATCACCATCGCCATCAATAAGATTGAGGTTTCGAGCGTGAAACCTTCGACATTGATGAAGCTCATGTAAAAAGCGTAGAGCACCCCTGCAATGGCTGCCAATCCAGAAGAGATGGCGACCGAAAGCGTTTTAATCGCATTCACGCGTTTGCCATAAGCTTGCGCAGCTGATTCGCTGTCTCTGATCGCCATGAGGCTGCGACCGAAACTGCCTCTCACCAGCAGGCTGATGATCCCAAGTACCGCGAGCAGCATCACCACAGACAGCATTAAAAAGGCGGTGTCGTCATTGAATACATAGCCCAAGAGTTTGGGTCTTGGGATGCCAATCATCCCACCTAAACCGCCAGTGACAGACTTCCATTCGGCAAAGATCGTCACGCCGATGACTTGCAGGCCCAGTGAGGCTGCCACAAAATACTCGCCCCTCACTCTCAAGGCCGGCAACGCCAGTGCCATTGACACGAGTGCCGAGAGGCCAAATGCTGCCAGCAAGCAAATCATCAGAGAGTCGGTGACATGCAATGCCAGATAAGCGGCGGTATAGGCTCCGATCCCAAAAAAGATCGTATGAGCAAGTGAATAAATCCCGGCATAACCCATAATGAAATTTAGGGTCAGAGCTAGAATGCCGTTGACACAAAAAAGCACGGCGATATTTTGGAGGTAGGCGATCATTTTTTTGCCCGACTCAGGAGATGACGGCGCGGCCGTAGACGCCACCGGGCCTGAACAAGATGAAGAGAAACAGGATGACGAAGGTGACGGCCTCGCTCCATTGAGGGTCTATCATTGCCAGACAAAGATTCTCAGCCATGCCAAGCAAGAGGCCTGCCAGCGCTGCCCCTCTGAGACTGCCGACCCCACCCACAATGGTTGCTGCCAGACTAATGAGCATCACGTGGTGGGACATGGAAGGGTTTAACCCCGAAGTCGCCGCCGTTAAAATCGCGGCAGGTACGACTAATATCGATCCAATCAAAAAGGCGAATTGGGATATTTTTCGTTGAGTCAGCCCGTAAACGTCGATCAGCACCGGATTCTCACCCAAAGCACGCAGTGCAATTCCCATGTTGGTCTGAGTGAGTAAATATTGCAAGAGGGCAAAGCAGACAACTGCGCAGATCAGCACAATGGCAAGCATGGGCGCTACAAATAAGCCCGGTGCCAGTTCGATGCTTTTACTCAGAGGTGTGCTGATCGTGACGAGGCCGCGACCGAAAGCCATTGCGATGAGGTTTTGCACAACGATTGCAACACCGAAGGAGGCTGCGAACACTGTGAAAAAAGATCCCTCGTGGCGTTGAATAATGGCGTACACCCAACGATCAAGCAGCATGCCAAACAAGGCTGCCACCAGGATTGAAGTCACCGCTGCGATTGGCCACCCTAAATGAGCGACGCTATACATTTCGAAAAATGCGTAACCCGCAATCGTGAAGGTTGCCCCGTGTGCTGCATGGAAAATTCGCGTCATGCCAAAAATGAGCGAAAAGCCGGCCGCAATCAAAGCGTACAGCGCACCCGTTTGCAGGCCGTTAAAGATGAGTTGCACAATCAGCATGGCATGTCTACCCAGAACCGCTTAAAGAGAGCAGTTGGTTGTTATTTGCCCGGGACCAAGACCTTGCCCGTGCCGTCGCCGGCGATCTCCATGATCTGAATCGGCGCTTTGACGGTACCATCTGTTTCAAACGAAACGGTTGAACCAGCAAAATCGAAGCTTGGTGTTGCCTGTCTTTGAGCAAGCAGGTTTTCGCCAGTCACGGGTTTGCCAGCTTTCTCAAGCGCCGCTGCTAATAGCCCAAAGGTCAGCACGGAGTTGTAGTAGTTGACGACGTAGGTGGTTGGCTTCTTACCATACTTGGCGGTGTAGTCCGTGATCAATCGCTTCGTGCGTGGATCTTGTTTGTCCCAATCGATTTGTTGACTGGTGTAATAGATCCCCTTAGCTTCGGGTAGCTTCTGTACCGATGGGATGTCCACGGCCGAGTAACTGGCCAATGGCTGGCTGATGCCGTTGTCCCGCAGCTGCTTAATGAGCTGGCTCTCTTGGTTGCCATAGGTGGCGAAGTAAACGACGTCTGGTTTCACGTCACGCACCCGCGCCGCAACGCCCGAAAATTGTTGAGCAGTCGTCGGGATGGAAAAAGAACCAACCAGCTCGCCCCCGGCCTTGGTGAGCTCAGTGCCAAGATCTTTGAGAATAGCTTGTCCCAGTGGGTCGTCGACATAGATCAGGGCAACGCGTTTTAAACCCTTTTCTTTGACCAGGTAAGGCACGATGACCTTGACCTCAAAGTTGGCTAAGGGGATGGTGTTCCAGAAATAGTCACCAAGGGTTGCCAGGTCTGGGCCAACACCGCCACCGTTGACAATGACGGTTTTTGTGCGAGCGCCGACGGGAGCGACAGCTTTGGATACACCGGTGAAAGCCGACAGCATGAAAGGTACTTTGCTGACGTTAATGAGCTTATTGGCCGCAACGACACCTTGTGCTGGTGTTGCTTGACTGTCTTCGTAGACGATGCTGAGCTTGCCAGACAGCATCTTGTCGGCATTAATATGCTCGACGGCCATGTTGGCGCCGCTACTGAAAATCTGACCGTATTCAGCGTTGTCACCACTCATCGGAAACGCAGCGCCAATGGTGATGTCGGCTGCTATGGCCGGTTGAAATGTCAGTGCGCCGATCGCCAGCGCCGACAGAATGGCAGGCACAGAAAATAGCTTTTTCATTCGTTTGTCTCCAACAAAACAGTTTGTCATTTTGACGTTTTTATAGATGAGGCTTTCTAACTGACCACGCTCTGAAGCTTATTCCTTACTCTACCGTTAGATGAGTCATTTTCCCAGTAATTCTTTCAAAATTTCTTCGGTGTGTTGACCCAGTGTCGGTGGCGCGCGCCGATATTCGATGGGCGTGTCCGAAAAAATCATCGGACTAGCGGTGGTTGGGGTAGACCCAGCGATCGGGTGAGGCATGTTTTTCCAGATGCCGCGAGACACGACTTGAGGGTGTTTGAATACCTGGTCGATTGACTGAATCGGGCCACATGGGACGCCCACCGCCTCGAACTTCGCGATCCAATCGTCCCGTTTGCCGTTAGCCATGATCACTTCAAGCAGGGGAATCAACTCGTCCCGATTGATAATGCGCTGGCGGTTCGTGACAAATTTCGGATCAATCGCCAAATCTTGCCGCTCGATGGCTTGGCAATAGGATCTGAACTGCGAGTCGTTGCCGACGGCCACAATCATGAAACCGTCCGAGGTTTTGAACACCTGGTAGGGCACAACATTCTGATGCGCGTTACCAGCACGCTGCGGTGTCACCCCTGATGTCATGTAATTGAGATTTTGATTGGCAAGCATCGCCACGTGACAATCTAACAGCGCGATATCCAAGTGCTGTCCCAAACCACTGTGATCACGTTCACGGATAGCTGCGACGATGGCTAAAGAGGCGTACATGCCAGTGATGATATCCGTGACAGCAACGCCGGCTTTTTGTGGGCCAGCACCTGGCAAGCCATCTCGCTCACCGGTGATACTCATTAAGCCGCCCATGCCTTGAATCATGAAATCGTAGCCGGGGCGTTCAGCGAACGGCCCGGTCTGGCCAAACCCGGTGATTGAGCAATAGATCAGATGCGGAAAATCAGCTTTCATACTTTCGTAATCCAAGCCATACTGCTTCAAACCGCCCACTTTGAAATTCTCGACCAGAATGTCGCAGTGCTTGGCAAGTTCACGTACGATTTGCGCCCCTTCAGGGCTTGCCAAGTCGACCTCGATTGACCGCTTGTTGCGGTTGGTGCTCAAGTAATAGGCGGCCTCAGAGGTGTCTTCACCGTTCTCGTCCTTGAGAAACGGTGGTCCCCAAGCTCGCGTGTCATCACCCAGTTTAGGACGTTCGACTTTAATCACGTCCGCCCCGAGATCCGCGAGATTCTGAGTGCACCACGGCCCCGCTAAAACACGGGATAGATCCAACACACGGATGCCATTCAGGGGTGCTTGTCTTGCTTGAGTCATTTATTTGAATTCCGCGTAACCGTGGCTCAGGACCACCACATCTCTTTGCGCCACTTTGGCTCGATAACTCGCACTGTTGGGGCCAGTGCGCCACATCTCTACTATCAGGGTCTCACCGGGATAGACCGGCGAAGAAAATCGATTGTGCAAGGCAGTCAGCCGGCGAGCATCATTGTCGCAGAGTGTCTGGACAATAGCTCTGGCCGCAACCCCATAGGTGCAAAGGCCATGCAAAATCGGTTTGGCATAACCCGCTGCCTGAGCGACGTCTGGATCGGCATGCAACGGATTGTCGTCCCCACTCAAGCGATAGATAAGCGCAGCCTGCGGCAGGATGGGAATCGTGCAAGTCAGTTCTGGCGCTGTGTCAGGTGTCGCCTTGAGCTGAGTTGGGCTCTCGTCGGATTGACTTAGCCCACCATCACCACGACAGAACGTGGTCGAGCTAATCGTTGCTAGCAAGGTACCCGCATCGTCTTCGAGCGTTCGCTCGGTGATCACGAGAGCCCCTTTGTCGGCGCCCTTATCGATGACATGGGTTATCTTGGCGTGGCTGACGACTTTTCCGGTTGCCGGAATGGGGTGGTGAATGTTTAGCCGCTGTTCACCATGCACCAGCTTTACCCAGTTGATCCCAGAGGCAGGGTCTTTCATCCAGAAGCCAGGGTAGCCCAGCACGACAGCCATGGTGGGAAAGGCTTGCAGGTCTTTTTCGTAGGTAAATTGCAGGTGACTGGCAGCTGTTGCCGCTTGCCCGAAGCCAATCCCTAGCGCATAAAGGATCGAGTCTTTTTCGGTGTAGGTCTGTTTGACAACGGGAAACGTCCAGTTCTTGATCGTTTGATAGTCCATGATCAGATAGGATCCCAACCGATGACATCACCCGAACGTTCAAGCGGATAGAAATGGCTCTTTAAGGCGGGGGCGCCAATCTCGGCGATCAACTCAGGTGTCCAGCCTTCGCTCATGTGGACGGACCGCACTGGGCGTGGCTGGCTAAAAATCATAATTTCATTCGCACGTACGCCGAAGATTTGCGCAGTGACGTGACTGGCCGCATCGCTCGATAAGTAAACTGCCATCGGTGCAATCTTGTTTGCATCCATCTTTTGAAGTCTTTCGACACGCGCCTTTTCTTCAGGGGTATTGGCGGGGATAGAGCTGGTCATTCGGCTCCAGGCGAAGGGGGCAATACAGTTCGAGCGCACGTTGTAGCGAGCCATATCAAGCGCGATGGATTTTGATAGGGCCGCAATACCAAGTTTGGCAGCTGAATAGTTAGCTTGCCCGAAATTACCAATCAAGCCTGAGGTCGATGTCATATGGACGAAGGCGCCCGACTCTTGTTCGCGGAAATAGTTCGCCGCCGCCCTGCTGACGTAGTAGGTTCCATTGAGATGGACGTCGATGACTTGGCTCCATTCTTCGTCGCTCATTTTGTGAAACACGCGATCACGCAAATTACCCGCGTTGTTCACAACAATATCAATCCTGCCAAAATGCTGAACCGCTGTCTCGATGATGTTGTTCGCGGTTGCACGAGTCGCGACGCTGTCAGTGCAGGGTACCGCTTGCCCGCCTGCTTTAATAATTTCGTCGACCACTTGCTGGGCAGGGCCGGCGCTTAGACCTTCACCTGTCAGGCTCGCGCCAATGTCATTCACAACGACTTTCGCCCCTGCGGCCGCCATGGCCAAGGCGATGCCACGCCCGACACCGCCGCCAGATCCTGTCACGACCGCTACTTTGCCTGCCAACATTCCACTCATCCTGATTCTCCGAATATTTTAATTTTTAGGTGTTACAACGCGATGGTTGCAATATAGTAGGGCCAAATGCGATCATCCGCTATTCAGATTTCGGGATGCCTGTCTTTGCCTTATTGAAATACTGATCGCACGCGTCTCGTCAAAGCAAAAATAATTCGGTGAGCTTCAAATGAAAAAATTTTCCCAGTTAGTGATGGGGTCGTTGCTGATGTGTGTCGTGACTGCGGGCTTGGCGCAAAGCTGGCCTGAGAGAGCAGTCGATTTCATCGTCCCCTTTGCGCCAGGCGGCCCAGTGGATACGACGGCGCGAATCACCACTCAGGGTTTGGCACAGCGATGGAAAGTCTCGACCGTGATTGAGAACAAAGCAGGCGCCGGGGGCATCTTGGGTGCGCAAGCAGCAGTGAAGTCTGCGCCCGATGGTTATCATTTCTTTTTTGCAGCCATCCATCACGCAATACTTCCGGCGCTAAAAAATAACTTGAGTTATGACGTGCAAAAGGATTTGATACCGGTCGGGTTAGTCGCGAGATTTCCGATTGTATTAGTCGTCAACCCAAGCTTGCCGGTGACATCCGTCTCAGGGTTGATCGCCTACGCGAAGGCTAATCCCGGCAAATTGTCGTATAGCTCATCGGGCACGGGCGGTGGTACCCATCTCGCGGGTGAAATCTTTGACAGCCTGGCGGGTACGAAGATGCAGCATATCCCCTACAAAGGCAGTGCCCCAGCGATACAAGATCTGGTCGCTGGGCAAGTACAACTGATGTTTGCTGATGCGCCGTCTGCCATGCCGTTTATCAGGGCGGGCAAAATTCGAGCATTAGCCGTTGGCAATCCTGAACCATCGATTTTCTTCCCTGAGTTGCCAACCATCGCACAAGCAGGTTTGCCAGGTTACGAAGCTTATTCTTGGACGGGATTAATGGCTCCGGTGGGTACCCCTCAATTCGTGATTGATCGAGTGAGCGCTGATTTGACCAAGGTCTTGTCGGATCCCAAGACGGCAGACGCCTTGAAGGTGGCTGGGGCAGAAGCCGCAACCGATAGTCCTGCGCAGTTTCAAACGTTTATGACAGGCGAAATCAAGAAATGGGGCGATATCATTCGCGCTGCGCACATCACGGTTGATGACTGATCCGGTGAGTGGGGGACATGACTGTGTTGGCCGCCGATGCCACCCACTTGATAAGACGCAAGTTACTCCGGTTTGATATTGCCTTTGGTCACAACGTCTTGCCACAGATCGAGTTCATGTGAAATACGTTCGCCAAATTCAATTTCATTGATCGAGTCAATCACGTAGCCACCTTTTTCAACCGCGGCGACAAATTCTGGATTTCGTTTCACTCGATTGGTCGCCTCGCGCAGTTTCGTCACAACCGCATCGGGCAGGTTCAAGGGGCCGATGACGCCGATCCAGCCAACGACTTCATAATCCTTGATGCCCGCCTCGATCATTGTCGGGACGTTTGGCATGCCTGGGTTGCGAGTGCGAGAAGTGACGGCCAGTGCTCTACCTTGTCCAGAGTCAACAAACACTTTGGCTGTGCTAATGATGTCAAACATAAAAGTGATTTTGCCACTCACGACATCCATCATGGCAGGCGAGTTGCCTTTATAGGGGACGTGTAGCATCTCGGTGCCAGTCGATTGACGCAATAGTTCGGCCGACATGTGATTCGAGGCACCCACACCTGCAGATCCAAAAGAGACTTTGTCAGGGTTCAATTTAGCGTAATCGATCAGCTCTTGAATTGAATTGGCCGGGATTTGCGGACCGATCACCAGCATGTTGGTGTAGTTGACGACCGATGCGATCAACGTAAAGTCAGTGCGAGGATTGAACATTTTGCTGCGTTGCACGACAGGGGTAATGGTCATACTCGGGCTGGCGACAAAGTTCAAGAGGTAGCCATCCGGGGGTGCTTTGGCGGTTTGATCGGCAGCGATCATGCCGCTTGCACCCGCTTTGTTTTCGACGACCACAGACGCTTTGAGCTCGTCGCCCAAGAACTTGGCAAACAAACGAGCTGTGGTGTCCACCGGACCACCCGCCGAGTAGCCAACGACCAGTTTGATCGGGCGTTCAGGCCATTTGTCCTGAGCACAAGCGCTTGTCGCAGCAGCTGCGATGCTGAAACACAGCAGAAGTTGGGTGAGGTATTTGATGGATGTCATTATTCTATTTTCGCTCCGGATTCTTTGACTGCTTTGGACCAGACAAGCAAGTCATTTTCGATGGTTTTCCCAAACTCAGCGGGCGTTGACGTCACGACGTCGTAACCGCTTGCATTGAGCTGCGCCTTGACCGCCGGAAGATTTGCCACTTCAGTGAACGCTTCATTGAGTTTATCGATCACTGTCTTTGGCGTGTTTGCAGGTGCTATGACGCCATACCAGCCGTCGATCACGAAACCGGGAACGGTCTGCGCAATCGTTGGGGTGTCTGGCAGAAGCGGTGAACGTTTTGCACTGGCAACGGCGATTGGTCTGAATTTCCCGTTCTGTACTTGAGGGTAGGAGGTCGAGAAGCTATCGAACATCAGATCGATTTCCCCGCCAAGTAACGCGACAACAACGGGACCACTGCCCTTATAGGGGACATGAACCATTTTGGTATCCGTGGCCCGTTGAAACATTTCAGAAGATAAATGGCTTGTATTGCCATTGCCGGCTGAGCCATATGAAAGTTTCCCGGGGTTTGCTTTGGCGTACGCAATGAGCTCACTGACTGTGTGCACCGGCAAACTTGGTTTGACGACTAACAAGAGTGGCAACCGCGCGACCAGCGAGACGGGGGTGAAGTCTTTGATCGTATCGTAGGGCAACGTGGGGTACAGAGAGGGGTTGATGGCGTGAGCCGATAGCACCATCAAAATGGTGTAGCCATCAGGCTTGGCGTGCGCCAAAGCATTGGTTGCAATGGTTCCTCCCGCGCCAGCTTTGTACTCAATGACAACAGGTTGGCCGAGCTTCTTTTGTAATTCAGCCATCATGGGACGAGCCAGAAAGTCGGCGCTGCCCCCAGGCGGATAAGGCAATAGCAAGGTAATCGGCTGGTTCGGAAAAGTCTGCGCGCACGCCCAAGGGGTCATGCACACCAATCCTGCTGTTAGCGACCAAAGTATCAGTTGACGGCTAATGGTCATGCGCAAAGCGTGTTTCATTGTGGCGTCCTTTTTTGATCGGCCTGATCTTTGGCGTCCAACGTTAAATCAAAAACTGAGTTGCCCATCGGGATTTCGCTTGATCACGGACATATTCGGCGCCGGTGTTAAAGGGGCGCCCGTTTTCTCTTGCAGTTCATCGAAACTTAAGCCATCAAGGATGGCGCGCACGATAAATTCACCAGCTACCACATCCACAATGGCGAGATCGGTATAGACATGCTTGACGACCCCCAAACCGGTGAGCGGATAGGTACATTGCTTCAGTAATTTGGGCGAACCATCCTTAGCAACATGGTCCATGGTCACAATCACGCTCTTGGCGCCAATCGCCAAATCCATCGCACCGCCAATGGCCGCGATTGCATTGGGTTCTATCGTCATCCAGTTCGCAAGATCTCCGTTGGCAGCGACCTGAAACCCGCCGAGCACTGAGTAATCCAAATGACCACCCCTCATCATGGCAAACGCCGTGGTGTGCTCGCAGATCGAGGCACCGTCAACCAGTGTGATTGGCGTGCGGCTCGCGTTAATCAAGTCCCAATCGATTTCGTCGCCCTCGGCGTTGCGACCCATACCAAGAATGCCATTCTCGCTATGCAACAAAATTTCTTTGTCTTTGGGTAAGTAATTGCCCACTTGAGTTGGCATGCCAATACCGAGATTGACGACCGATCCATCTTCAAAATGTTGAGCGACAAGGTAGGCGATCTCCAAGCGAGTCAGCGGTTGATAGTTGGTCATTTGCTGTCTCCAGTTTTGACGACCGCGTCGACAAAGATGCCAGGCGTCATAATATATTGCGGGTCTAGTGCGCCGAGCTCGACGATTTCTCTTACTTGCACAATCGTGTGCTTGCCAGCCATTGACATGACCGGACCAAACTGCCTTTGTGCGAAACGGTAGGTCAGATTGCCCCAGCGGTCGCCTTGGTCAGCCTTGATCAGAGCGAAGTCCCCTGATAAGGGTTGCTCAAGAATGTACCCCTTGCCGTCAATCACTCGCTGCTCTTTGCCCTCTGCGACGAGCGTGCCATAGCCGGTTGGGGTAAAAAACGGGCCTAAACCTGCACCCGCCGCTCTGAGTCGCTCTGCGAGCGTCCCCTGAGGCATACATTCAAGTTCGACCCTACCTTCGCGGTACGCTTGCGCAAAGGCCTCTGAGTTAGGAGGGCGTGGATGCGAGCAAATGACTTTGCGTACACGACCTTGCCGGATCATGGCGGCAATACCTCTGTCATAGGTGCCCGCATTATTCGCGATGATCAGCAAGTCTCTGAGGTCTTTGTCGATGATGGCATTCATCAGTTCATAGGGGACCCCCGCTTCGCCAAAACCGCTGACAATGATGGATGCACCATCCTGGATGGGCGCAATGGCTTCTTCGAGGGATGCCTTGATCTTATTCAACATACTTCAATGCTCCATGGATAAATGGGCGCCCTGGACGATGGGTTGCCATGTCGCGCGTTGCTCATCAATATAGGTTTGAAATTCCTCGGGCGTGTTCCCGCCTGTCACGCCGCCCATACTTTGAAATCTAGCTTGCATATCGGGCGTCTCAAGAACACTTTTAGCAGCCTGTTGAATTTTTTTACGAATGCTAAGCGGCGTGCCAGCAGGCGCAACCAGCCCAAACCACGCGGTCACCACCATATTGTCGATGCCGGCTTCGGCCATCGTAGGCACATCCGGCAATTCGGGCGACCGAGTTTGGCTGGTAATTGCCAACGCTCGTAATTGCCCCCCTTTGATGTAGGGCATTGAGCTGGGCAAATTATCAATCATGAAGGTGAACTGATTGCCTAACAGCGCCGCAACCGCCGGCCCTGCCCCCTTGTAGGGTACGTGGGCGGCTTGGATGCCAGCACGTTGTACGAACATTTCACCCGATAGATGTGGCGATTGACCAGTCCCGGATGACCCAAAGGAAAACTGCCCAGTCGGGTTTTTCTTGATACTGTCGATCAATTCTTTCGCTGTTTTGTACGGAGACTGGCTGTTGACAACAAGGATGTTCGGTACGGAAACGATGAGCGTGACTGCGCTGAAATCCTCAGGCTTGTAAGGTAACTTTTTGTAAAGTGAGTAGTTGATTGCGTTGGGGCCGATATTACCCATGTCGAGCGTATACCCATCTGGGGCTGACCGGACGAGTGCTTGGGATCCAATAATGCCACCGGCGCCTGCCCTGTTTTCAACAACAACCGTCGTGCTCAGCGCAGTAGCTAATTTGTCGCTGATGACTCGAGTTGCAATGTCTGAGGTACCCCCGGGAGCAGCGGGCACAATAATGGTGATTGGCTTTTCTGGCCAGGCCGCGACGGCATCCCCCACAAACCCTGCGGATAGCAGCGCGCAAACCAACCATTTTGAGGTCGTTTTCAAAGAGTCTCCTCGAGCATTTTTATAAGTTTTGTGGCATTGTACGTGTGCTTTATAGTTATACGGGATTTTAAGAATAAGAACGCAGACTTTCAGAAACAGAGATTCCCGTGTTTCTTGCCAGCGTTAATATGACCGCGACGAGGAGAATAAAAATGGACTTAACTTGGACCAAAGAAGAGTTGGCGTTTCGCGACGAAGTGCGCGAATTCGTGAAAACTCAAATACCCGAAGATATGCGTGCAAAAACATTTGCACATCAACGGGCTAGCCGCGAGGACTATATCCGCTGGCATAAGATTTTGGCCAATAGAGGGTGGGGTGCACCCAATTGGCCTAAAGAATATGGCGGCACCGGCTGGACGAGCCTTCAGAAACTCATTTTTGAAGTTGAGACATTCAAAGGTGGCGCGCCGCGCATGCTGCCCTTTGGGTTGAGCATGATTGGCCCAGTCTTGATGAAATTTGGCAATCAAGCTCAGAAAGATTACTACTTGCCCAGAATCATCAATATGGACGACTGGTGGTGTCAAGGGTATTCGGAACCTGGCTCAGGGTCTGATCTGGCTTCGCTGAAAACCAAGGCTGAAATTGTCGGCAATGAATTTGTCATTAATGGTCAGAAGACTTGGACCACCTTGGCCCATCATGCGGATTGGATGTTTTGCTTGGTGAGAACAGACCCCAGTGCCAAGGCGCAACGCGGGATTTCGATGGTGCTGATCGACATGCGCCAGCCAGGCGTGAGTGTGCGCCCGATTAAAACGCTCGACAGTGGCGCTGAAGTCAATGAAGTCTGGCTTGAAAACGTTAAAGCCCCTCTTGAAAATCTGGTCGGCGAATTGAATGGTGGTTGGACATACGCTAAGTATTTGCTCGGCCACGAAAGAACCGGCATTGCTGGGCTTGGCTATTGTTATCGTGAGCTTGCCATTCTGAAATCCCTGGCAGAGCGCACCACCGCCCGTGGGGAATCTCTCGGACTGGATCCTCGGGTGCGTGACAGCATTAACCGCGTTGAAGCCTCGGTGCGCGCCCTAGAAATGCTATTGCTGCGTGTCGCCGCTGACAGCAGCTCGGCTGAACCTGGTCCCAAAGCCTCTATTCTAAAAATCAGAGGTTCTGAAATCCAGCAAGATCTGGCTCGATTGCAAATGCAAATCGCAGGCGCAGACGCGTGGCCCTATGATCCCGACTGGATGTTTGCAGAGTCGTCGTTCCATGGTCCTGGCCCCGATTTCTCTCCTGCTGCTGCAGCGAGCTACTTTGATAACCGCAAAACAACAATTTACGGCGGTAGTACTGAAGTGCAGAAAGGCATTATTGCCAAGCACATTATCGGCGTATAAAAGGATCTCAAAATGGATTTTTCGTACTCAGAAGAACAACGTATGTTGACAGACAGTTTGCGCCGAGTCATGAGCGAAAACTGGACATTCAAACACCGCAGAGCCCGCCAAGCGACCGGCCAGATGGATGAGCAAGCGTGGCAATCTTTAGCTGAACTTGGCGTTGCAGGCTTAGTGGTGCCAGAAGCCTATGGCGGGTTTGGTGAGAGCCCAGCGACGATGTTGACCGTGCATCACGAGCTTGGGCGTGGCTTGGTCAGCGAGCCTGTGATCCCCAGTGCTGTGATGGCGGTGACATTGCTGTCTGGTAGCCAAAACGAAGCGTTGAAAGAGAAATGGCTAAATGCTCACGCAGAGGGCGAGGCGGTATTGACGATCGCTTGGCAAGAAGAGGGTGAACGTTATTCGATGCGTCCGTTGTGCACGCATGCTGAGCGCGCTGCGTCGGGCTATGTTTTGAATGGACGTAAAACACTGGTCTGGCATGGTGCTGCTGCTCAAGCGCTGATTGTGTCGGCGCTGCTCGACGGCGAAATGGCGCTGTTTTTGGTTGAACGATCAGCGACTGGGCTTTCGATTGCCGACTATCCCACGTTTGACGGGATGCGGACGGCCACGGTCGGGTTGGATAACATCGCGTTGGGATCAGATGCATTGATTGCAAAGGGACCACAAGCCGAAGCCCTGATGAATCTTGCTTTTGATTTTGGCATCACGGCCTTGTGTGCCCATGCGTGTGGTGCCATGGAATACCTGACCGAAGTCACGATTCAATACCTCAAGACCCGTCAACAATTTGGTCAGTATCTTGCGAATTTTCAGGTATTGCAGCATCGCATGGGCGATATGCTGATTCAGCAAGAAATGGCGTTATCCATGACTTATGTCGCCGCGCAGGCGCTGGGTCAAAGCGACGCCGCTGAAAGAAGCCGATTAGTGTCAATGACAAAAGTTGAAGTCGCTGCAGCGGCACGTTTGGTGGGTGAGGCGGCTGTTCAGCTTCACGGCGGCATGGGCATGACCGATGAGCTTGAAGTGGGTGATTACTTCAAACGCTTGACCTACACGGATTTGCTGTTGGGCGATACCTTTCATCACTTGCAACGTATGCAAGATATGGCGGGTTGATCACCATGACCACGAGCGATTTAAGCGCATGGGTAGGGCGATCTAAAACGGTCTCGGATCGACTCGATCCGACTCATGCCGCTTCTATCGCGGTCACCTTGGGTCAGCCTAAGCCCGAGGCGGGTTCAGAGCTTGCCCCCCTCTGGCATTGGGCCTACTTTCTGGAAACCGTGCCGCTCGCTGAAACGGGTAGAGACGGGCATCCGGCGCGGGGCAGTTTTCTGCCGCCTGCCGATAACCGCAATCGCATGTGGGCGGGCGGGAGAATCCATTTTTCTGGCGCACTGAAAGTGGGCATTGAGGCTGAAAAAACGTCGACCGTGCTGGCCATTCATGAGAAACAAGGTAGAACCGGCTCGCTGTTGTTTGTCACGGTCAAGCATGAGGTTGTGCAACAAGGCAGATGTGTGATCAGTGAAGAGCAAGATATTGTGTACCGCGAACCGAGTCCACCGAAGTTAGTAGGCAGTGAGCCCGTGCCAGCCTCGCAATGGATGCAAACGGTGAATCCGACTGAGGTCATGCTGTTCAGGTACTCGGCGGTTACTTTCAATAGCCACAGAATTCATTATGACTATCCGTATGTGACGCAAACCGAAGGCTATCCCGGCTTAGTGGTGCATGGCCCGCTGATTGCGACGATGATGTGTCAGGCCTTTGTCGCCGCGAACCCGAATGCCCGTCTGAAACAGATGGCTTATCGAGGTCTGCGTCCCTTGATTGCCCCCACCCCTTTTGAGGTGGGTGGCACGATACAAACTGCCGGTCACGCGATGGTCTGGGCGCAGCAAGGTGGGACATTGGCTCACCAGGCAGATATCCACTTTGAAATCTAAACAATGAATTCGACCTCATCAGCATTCACTTCACGTCCTCGTCCGCTCGACGGGATCACTGTTGTGAGTCTCGAGCATGCTATCGCTGCACCCTTCTGCACACGACAACTGGCTGATATGGGTGCGCGGGTGATTAAGGTCGAGCGACCTGGTGTGGGTGATTTCGCCCGTAATTACGATACCCGTACTAAGGGTTTAGCGTCACACTTTGTTTGGACGAATCGCTCGAAAGAAAGTTTAACGCTTGATCTTAAACACCCTGGTGCCCATGAGATTTTGCTGCAGCTGTTGGGGCAGGCAGACGTTTTGGTTCAGAATCTTGCACCGAGTGCAGCGGCACGCATGGGTTTGTCGTTTGAAGCCTTACATACTCAATTCCCCCAATTGATTGTGTGTGATATCTCGGGCTATGGGGATGGCGGGCCTTACGAAACTAAAAAGGCCTATGACCTTCTGATTCAAAGTGAGAGCGGGTTTGTGTCGACAACAGGCTCGCCGGATTCGCCCGCCAAAGCGGGGTGCTCACTTTCAGATATTGCCGCTGGGTCTTACGCTTACTCAAGTATCTTGAACGCCTTGTTGCTTCGCCATAAAACAGGGCTTGGTAGTCGGCTAGATGTTTCGATGTTGGAAAGTACTGTTGAGTGGATGAGCTTTCCGCTTTACTACGCCTACGACGGGGCGCCTGCGCCTGTGAGGGCTGGCGCGTCACATGCAACGATTTATCCTTATGGGCCTTTTCCAGTTGGCGACGGTAGTCAGGTCATGTTGGGCTTGCAAAACGAGAGAGAGTGGCAAGCCTTTTGCGAAAAGGTCTTACAAGATCCGTCAGTGGCGACCAGTGTGGATTATGAGAACAACACCAAACGCTCGGCTAACCGTGAGCCTTTAAGAGCTTTGATTGTTGAAGCTTTTAGTCAAATGACCATTGACCAAGTGGTGCAACGGCTTGAAGATGCGCAAATTGCGAACGCACGAGTCAACGAGATGAAAGACGTCTGGGCGCATCCGCAGCTCAAGGCACGTCAGCGTTGGGTTGAAATTGAGAGCCCTGCTGGGCCGCTACCAGCGCTGTTGCCCCCAGCCAGTAACAACCAGTTCGATCCTCGGATGGATCCGATCCCTGATATTGGCGAACACACCGTCAAAATCCTGAAAGAGCTACAGGTGAGCGACCAACAGATAGTTGAACTGCGAGCAGCAAACGCCATATAGTCGTCGTCAACCGGGATTTTTCATATGATGTTCATCAAATATTCGCTTTGGGCCGCATTGGCTGGCGGTCTCATCCCCGTGATGGCGGTCATTAATGCGAAGCTGGGTGCTACCTTGGGTAACCCGCTGCACGCGCCCGTCATTTTGATGTTGGTGGGGTTGGTTGCAGCCATTGGGCTTAGTTTGATGCTCACCTCTAAAATCCCTGATTTTCGGGCGCTTGAGACAGTGAATCCATTGCATTTGTTGGGGGGTGTCTTCGTCTGTTTTTATGTCGTCAGTGCCACGTTACTTTCTCCACGCATGGGGGTCAGTGACTTTATTCTGTTCGCCGTTTGCGCCCAAATTTTGACCTCAGCGGCGATTGATCACTTTGGCTTGTTTGGTGCGGCAGTACGAGAAGTTTCTTTGGCCAAGGGGGGCGGCTTGGCGCTCGTGATCGTTGGTTTGATGATGTCTCAAATGGCTAAGACTTGAAAACTGGATCGCCTTGCCACTGACGAAGGATTTAAGAAAACGAGGCAACCAGCTGGGTATACCTGCTGAGTGGTTCACCGCGTCGGTGCTCGCGTTGTAAAAAAATTGACTGAGAAGCAATGATGGCACACCGGATTGCAAAGCTAGCTGTGAGTATTTTCATGGTCGTCACAACGCCAGCAAGTCGTGCAGAAACACCCATACCGTGGGAAAAATCGCCCGTCACGAGAACTTTGCCAGGCGTGGTGACAACCGCACAAACGTTTTTTTCACCGGTGTTCGGAACCAAGCAGGGTGAGTTCAAAGCCATGTACGAATCCATGCTCGATAAGCGAGAAACGGCCTCTGGCACGTTTTTGCTGGCTCGCTTTCGTGTGGTCGAAGCTCAGGCGACAGGGGGCGGGCATCCCGTCTATGATCCCAAGCACGATACCTACGAACAAACCGTCATGGTCGATTGTGCCAGGCACTTTTCTGATACGGTGCAAGAGTCGTTTTATCTGAACAGCAAGCTAGTCGCTCACAGAGATGTTCCCGACGCTGACATCATCATGAACCAAGATCTAACGCCAAACACGACCATCGACGATCTATGCAAGCACCTGAAATCCAAAAATGCTTGGTGACAAACAGAATGGCGATCAGGCAGTATCCTAACCTCAAGTGATACTAACCCGCTAAAGAGGATTGCTACTGTGTTGAGACGCTGGCGACTGTTTCCCAAGTATGCGACGCTCATTGCTTTGTTGGTGACGGCGCTATTGGGTGTTAGCAGTGCCATTGGGATCTACTTTGCCTACCAAGAAGCCTATGACCATTTAGCCAGTTTGCAGCTTGAAAAGGCGAGGGATGCGGCCTACCGCATAGAGCAGTTCGTGGTGCAAATTCAACGGCAAATGGATTGGACAACACTGTCAAACACGGCCCACGACGAAGACTCGCTCGCTCAACAGCGCATCGAGTACACCAGACTATTGCGTACTTCACCCGCGATCAGTGAAGTGACATGGATGGATGCAAATGGGTTTGAGCAGCTGAGGATATCGCGGTTCGCCGTGGATCGTGTGCGCAGCGGCATTGACTGGTCAAAAGAAGATAGCTTCCATGCCGTGAAAGAGGGGAAAGCTTATTTTGGGCCGGTTTATTTTGTCAAAGACACTGAGCCCTATATAACGATTGCACGCCCTGCACTGGGTGGTGTGCTGCAGACCGAGGTCAATCTCAAGTATGTCTGGGATGTGGTCCCACAGATCAAGATGGGGGTCAAGGGGCTCGCCTATGTCGTCGATTCACTGGGTACCTTGGTGGTCCATCCCGAAGTCAGCATGGTCCTTAAACGCTCGAACTTGATGAGCCTGCCTCAGGTTCAAAGCATGAACCAGGGTGATGACTTTTCCCCCGGTCTAAACATGGATAACGTGAAGGTCTTATCGGCGCATGCGCCCATTGAGAGCCTGCAATGGACGGTATTTGTTGAGACGCCCGAAAGTGAAATTCTTGATGCGGTGTATCAGCCTGTCCTCAGGTCGACGGTCGTCTTGATTGCAGGCCTTCTGGTATCAGTTCTGGCCAGCTTCTATCTGGCCAGAGCGCTTGCGCGGCCGCTCAATATTTTGCAAGCGGGTGCCGCTCGGATCGGCGCAGGCGACCTCGATAGCCATATTGTGGTCAAGACTGGCGATGAAATAGAAGGATTGGCTGATCAATTTAATCACATGAGCCGTGAGCTCAAAGCTTCCTACGCAGACCTTGAACGCAAGGTTGACGAGCGAACCCTACAGCTTCGGCGCGCGCAAGATCGCAGTGAAGAGTTATTGCACAATATACTCCCGCGTGACATTGCGGATGAACTGACAGCCACGGGCACTGCACGCCCCACTCGTCACGAGTCAGTATCGGTTTTATTCACAGACTTAAGTGGGTTTACTCAGACTGCGTCAACGATGCCAGCAGATCGAATGGTCTTCGAGCTTAACGAGCTGTTTTGTGGGTTCGACGATATTTGCGATGAGTTAGGCGTTGAGAAAATCAAAACGATTGGTGATGCGTATATGGCCGCGGCGGGGCTGCCCAAGCCGTGCGCGGATCATGCCTTGCGATGCGTCAATGCAGGTTTGCGCATGGTGGATTTTGTCGCAAAGCGTAACCTCACGTCTGCGTTCAAATGGTCAATGCGAGTGGGCATCCATTCAGGGCAGGTGGTCACCGGTATCGTTGGCAAACGAAAGTACGCCTTTGACATATGGGGTGATACGGTCAATATTGCCTCACGGATGGAGAGCGCAAGCGAAGCAGGGCGAGTCAACGTGTCAGCCTATACCTACTATTTGATTCAAGAAGAGTTCGACTGCGAGTATCGAGGCAAATTGGCGGCCAAGGGTAAAGGCGAAGTAGATATGTATTTCGTGTCAAGTCGCAAAACATGAGGCGCTAGCAGGCCTGATGCTGTGGTTGACCGGACGCCTTAAATTTTCCAGATGCGTTGATCTTCGCATTGCTTCAACCAGAAGCTGATGTTGTGTTGAGCAACTTCAAGCGCTGAGGTGAGTTCACTAAGCGGGCGCAAAACAAAGGCTCTTAAGTGCATACGTGGATGCGGTAAGGTCAGTTTGGGTGTATTCATCTCAATGCCGTCATACCACAGCAGATCAAGATCTAAGGTACGGGGCGCATTAAGGTGTGTTCTTTGCCTGCCGTATTCGAGTTCTATCGCTTGCAACGTCTCAAGTAATTCGAGCGGTGACTGATTCGTTGTTAACCGGGAAACGGTATTGACGAACGTGGGTCCCGCTGCATCCACCGGATCGCTGCCATAAAGGCTGGCGCTCTCGCAGGACAAGGTGCCCGGTGTACTGGTTAAAGACGCTAAGGCGGCGGTGATTGTTTGACGGGCATTGCCCAGGTTGGCACCCAGCCCGACGAAGGCAGTCGCTATCATGCAGATTCTGGCCCGCCACCGCCATTAGCCGCCGTTTTTGCGTTGGATCGATTTGGGCTACGGCGACGCCTAGCCCGAGTGCGTGTTGTCGCGCCTGTAGCTGGTTCGCGAGGCTGATTCGCCAGGTCGTCGAGCATTTCGGATCGACCCGCATCATCTGCGTTGGCGAGATCCATCCACCATTGAGCCAGCACGCTATCAAACTGATGCGCCGCCGCTCTTAACTGCAAAAAGTCGACGGCTGCTCGAAAGCGTGGCTGTTCGAACATTCGCCAGATTGATTTCGGCAGTCGCCGCTCGAACCGTGGTTGCATAAACCAGATCTCGCGCATGTCGGATGCGAAGCGCTTTTGGATGGCGAGCTTTTCGGTTTGCTCATCGAGCACGGAGTCAGCTGCCGCCATCAGCGACTGCACATAGGGCTCGCCGCGTTGAACCATAGCTTTGCAACGCGCTTCGACTTGTTGCCAAAGCAAGGCAGCAAACAGGAAGCTGGGGCTCACGGTTTTGCCGGCACGAATGCGATGGTCGGTACGATCCAGGGCAAGCTCGATGAAATCCTCACCCCCCGGTTGCTCGAAGACCACATCAAGCATGGGAAGCAAGCCCTGATGCAAACCATCCTGACGCAGTTGCCGGACGCAATCCATCGCATGTCCACAGGTCAGTAGTTTAAGCATTTCGTCGAATAGACGCGAGGCTGGCACATTTTCCAGCAGGTCAGCCATCGCCGCAATTGGCGCGCGCGTATCAGAGTCGATCGTGGCACCGAGTTTGACCGCAAATCTGACGGCCCTGAGCATCCTCACGGGATCTTCTCGGTAGCGAGTCTTGGGGTCGCCAATCATTCGAACCACGCGTTTCTTCAAATCTTCAACACCGTGGTGAAAGTCGATCACTTGTTCGGTAGACGGGTCGTAATAGAGGGCATTGATCGTGAAGTCTCGACGAACAGCATCTTGCTCATGATTGCCAAATTCGTTATCTCTCAAAATACGGCCATGATCATCGGTCTGTTGAAGCTCCGATGCTGGTGCGCGGAAGGTTGACGTTTCGATGATCTCTTGGCCAAAGACAACGTGCACCAGTTGAAAGCGACGACCGATGATGCGGGCCCGACGAAACAAAGGGGGAATTTGCTCAGGCGTTGCGTTCGTTGCGACATCGAAGTCTTTTGGTTCAAGGCCGACAATCAGGTCGCGCACCGCGCCACCGACGATATAGGCTTCGAAACCATGTTGCTGCAGTACTTCGCAAACTTTGATGGCGTGGCGAGAAACGTTGCGCCTATCGATGCCATGCCGCGATTTGTCGATGCGTTGCGGGCCTTGCTTGCGTCGGCCGAGTAAGCGGCCAACAAAACTTTTGATTGTTGTTTGTATCATCAGGATTTGTTGTCTTGTACATGCTCAAAGAGATTGAGCACGGGCCAATGACGTTGTTGTGCCAGCTCGAATAAACTGGTACTGGGATTGGTGACGATGGGATGTGTCACGACGTCAAGCAGAGGCACATCATTGATCGAGTCACTATAAAAATACGATTCACTGAAATCACTGAATTGCAGACCCATACCCTTGAGCCATGCGTTGACACGCAGGACTTTACCCTCCTTAAAACTGGGTGTGCCATGAATTTTGCCGGTGTAACGTCCGCCAATAAACTCTGGTTCGGTCGCGATTAAGTGGGGGATACCAAATGCCCGAGCAATTGGTGCCGTCACAAAACTATTGGTCGCAGTCACCAACGCGCAGAGATCGCCGGCCAGCAAATGCTGTTCAACCAAGTCAATTGCGCAAGGCTTCATGGCAGGCCGAATGACCTGCCTCATGTAGTCTTCATGCCACTGTGCCAAAGTTTGTGCCGTTTGGTTGGTCAGCAAACCCAACATGAATCCAGCGCTTTCTTCAGCCGTTAATTGGCCTGCGTTATAGCGGTCCATCAGTTCATTGTTGCGTGCGATAGCCACCGCAGGATCACCGATCTTACCGGTTTTTGCAAGGTATTCTGCCCACTGGTAGTCACTGTCTAACGGCAGTAACGTGTGATCCAGATCAAACAGCGCAAGTCGGTTAAACGTCTTCATTGCAGAAAATTCCGATCAGATAGCATGGCGCGCAACAGTGGCACAGTGATGTTTCGATGTTTAGAGAGAGAATAGCGATCAAGGGCATCCACCAGTGCAAATAATTGTCGGATATCGCGCGCGTAGTGCGTAAACATCCATTGCAGAACATCTTCAGACAAGGGCAAACCAATGTGTTTTGCGTGGTTCTCAAGGGCAGATAGTTTGTCCTGATCCGATAAGGGCTCAAGTCGATAGATAAGATCCCAACCGAGTCGCGTGCGCAAATCCTCACGCAAATCCATCATCAATGGCGCACGATTACCCGAGACCACTAAGGAAAACGCGCTTTTTGTTGAGGCAACCTCTCGCCAGCGATTGTACAAGGCAAATACCGCCGCTTGCTGCGAATCGTTCAGGTCGTGGACATCATCTACTAAAACAACCCCGGCAAATGTATCCAGTTCACCGTTGTCCGTCGCCAAGGCCTGAATGATTTCACTATTTGACTTTGCATCGAAGAATTTAGACGGTTGAGAGACTGAAATTGCTCTGAGCAAGTGCGTTCGACCACAGCCCGACGTCCCCCAGATATACATCGCGCGACCCGTTTGCAGATGGCGCGCGGCATCAATTGCCTCGGCGTTATCCCCAATGACGGTGTTTTCGAGGGTGGGTGCGGCGGCGGGAATAATTTCTAGTAGCAACTGCTGATTCATAGCTTCGTCTAAAATCCGGGTAAATCCTTACAGAAACTTGGCAATTGTCACACAACCACGGTTATCCCATGACACAACAGCAAACCCCCTTGACTTACCGCGACGCAGGCGTCGATATTGATGCAGGTGACGAATTGGTCGATCGGATCAAGCCCTTAGCCGCAAAAACCATGCGTGAAGGCGTTTTAGCGGGGATTGGCGGCTTTGGCGCCCTGTTTGAAGTGCCTAAACGCTATAAAGAACCGGTGCTCGTCTCTGGTACTGACGGGGTTGGTACCAAGCTGAAGCTAGCCTTTGATTGGCAGTGCCATGATACGGTTGGTATCGATTTAGTGGCCATGAGTGTCAACGATATTCTGGTGCAAGGTGCTGAGCCTCTGTTTTTTCTCGATTATTTCGCTTGTGGCAAGCTATCAGTGGACGTGGCCGCCCAAGTCGTCGGTGGTATCGCCAAAGGTTGCGAACTGTCTGGCTGTGCACTGATTGGGGGCGAGACCGCTGAAATGCCTGGGATGTATCCTGATGGCGAGTACGACTTAGCAGGGTTTGCTGTCGGCGCGGTCGAAAAATCGAAAATCATCACTGGGAAGACGATTGCCCCTGGTGATGTCGTCTTGGGTCTGGCATCCAGTGGTGCGCATTCAAACGGCTATTCGCTGCTGCGAAAGGTGCTGCAGCGTGCAAATGCTGGGCCAGAGCAAGATTTTCATGGGCGGCCACTCAGAGAAGTGGTCATGGCACCCACTCGCTTGTATGTGAAATCCCTGCTGGCTGTGCTCGCAACCTATGGTGCATCCATCAAAGGCATGGCGCATATCACGGGCGGCGGTTTGCTGGATAACGTGCCGCGTATTTTGCAGCCAGGTCTGCAAGCACACCTGCATCGTGATGCGTGGCAGTTGCCTGCCCTGTTCGCCTGGTTGCAACAGCAGGGGGGCGTTGCAGACAGCGAGATGCATCGGGTGTTCAATTGCGGTGTCGGTATGGTCGTTGTGGTACCTGCCGAGCAAGCGAGCGAGATTAGTGCTGCGCTAAAAGCGCAAGGTGAAAGCGTTTATATGCTCGGTGAAATTCGTGAATGTGGGATCAATGACCCGCAGACCGTGGTTGTGTAGCGTTTTCGCGATCGCTTCGGTTTTCAGTGGTTGCCCCAGCAAATCGGGGCGAAGTACTGGCAATCCTCAGGGAAATCGCTAGGCTTTTAAATAATCGCATTCCTGCAAACAGACCGTTGTCTGCTATATCATCGTCTCTAAAATAAAAATACAGATAAAACAGAGAGACGGAGGCAGTACATGGAGTTTTCGCAGCTGATCAAGTCGCGTAAGAGTATTCGCGGGTACTTGAACAAGCCAGTCCCTCGCGAAGTGATTGACGAAATCATAGAGGTTGCCAAATGGTCGCCTTCCTCGATGAATACTCAGCCTTGGTACGTGCATGTCATTACTGGTGAACCGTTGAATCGGATTCGGCAGGGCAACACGCATAATATGCTGAGCGGGGTACCGGCTAAACGCGACTTCCCGATGAAAGAGGGCTATGAGGGGGTGCATCGTCAGCGTCAAGTTGGGATTGCTGTGCAGCTCTTCGAGGCAATGGGCATTGCTCGTGATGATAAAGAAAAGCGCACCGATTGGGTGATGCGCGGTTTTAGGCAGTTTGATGCACCCGTTTCTGTGGTGCTGACTTATGACAAATATCTTGAACCTGCCGCCATCAGTCAATTCGATTTGGGCGCACTTTCACACGCTATTGTCCTTGCCGCATGGGAGAGAGGTCTTGGCTGTGTGATTAATGGGCAGGGCATTATGCAATCGAGCGTGGTCCACGAGCATGCGGGTATCCCGGATGATCAGAGCATCATGATTTGTATCGCGATGGGTTATCCCGATGAAAATTTTGTGGCAAATCAAGTCAAGTCTGTGCGCGAAGCGAACGAGACCTTCGTTCGTTACGTCGGCTTTGATGCCTGATGCAGCCCATCCAGCGGATTGATGCCGTCTCGCAAAAGCGGCTTTGTTAGCGACATGAAAGGAGAACATGCACGATGCAAGCGGCGCCACAACTGAGTACGATTGTAGTGACTGTCAGACAAGCGGTGGCAGAGGTTCGTTTGAATCGGCCAGACTCGGCCAACGCCCTCAGCGAAGCGATGTGGCGAGAGTTACGAACGGCGATGCGCTGGGCTGATGAAACCCCTGAAATCAGGGTCGTCATCATCAGTGGGGCAGGCCGTCACTTTTGCTCGGGCATTGATCTTGGCATGTTGCAGCAAGTGAATGGGCGGGCATCGAGCAACGACCGAGCACGTCAGAGTGAAGCGTTGAGAAATAGAATCTTGTATCTACAAGATTGTTTCAACAGCGTTGAGCGTTGCCGAAAACCAGTGATTGCGGCGATACATGGTGCGTGCATCGGCGCTGGTGTCGATTTGATTACTTGTTGCGATATGCGTTATGCGTCGGCCGACGCTTATTTTTCGGTGCGAGAGATCGACGTTGGTATGACCGCTGATGTCGGTACTTTGCAGCGGTTGCCACGACTGATTCCAGACGGTATTGCGCGAGAACTTGTCTTCACGGGCAGAAAAGTGGATGCCCAAGAGTCACAAAAGATAGGCTTGGTTAATCGTGTTTACTCGTGCGCTGAAGAGATGCATGAAAACCTGACAGGTCTTGCTCAAACCATTGCAGCCAAATCACCCCTTGCCATTCGAGGAACGAAAGAAATGGTGAATTACGCAAGAGATCATTCAGTGGCAGATGGTCTGAATTACATCGCGACCTGGAACGCAGCCATGTTGGGGTCAGCAGATCGTGTTGAGGCCATGAGGGCGTTGCAAGAGAAGCGTCCCCCCGTGTTTGAAGACTAGGCTGATTTGATTAGAGTTGGATTTTCTCTGAGGAAGTTGACATGACAGCGCTGTACCCACATTTGCTTGCCCCGTTAGATCTGGGATTTACCACTCTGCGCAATCGCGTTCTGATGGGCTCTATGCACACTGGGTTGGAGGATATCCCGGACGCGCATGATCGCATGGCCGCTTTCTATGCGGAGCGCGCCAAAGGTGGCGTTGGCATGATTGTCACGGGTGGATACGGCCCCAACGCTGATGGGTCGGTGAAGGTCGCAAGCTCGCTCATGGATAACGAAATCGAAGCTGCCAAGCACAAAGTCATTACGCAGGCCGTGCATGAGCATGGCGCCAAGATATGTTTGCAGATTTTACACACGGGTCGCTATGCTCGAGGTGCATCACTGGTTGCGCCCTCGGCAATTAAGGCACCAATCAGTCGCAATCCCCCGCGCGAGATGACCGAAGACGATATTCATCGAACCATCGAAGACTTTGCCGTTTGTGCAGCCATGGCTCAATTTGCCGGCTATGACGGCGTCGAAATTATGGGATCTGAGGGTTATCTCATCAATCAGTTTTTAGCCAAGCGAACCAATCACCGCACCGACCAATGGGGTGGCGCTTATGAAAACAGGATGAAATTTGGCTTGTCAGTTATCCGCGCGGTTCGTGAGCGGGTTGGCGCTGACTTCATTATTGTATTTCGTCTATCCATGATTGATTTGGTCGAAGAGGGCAGTACTTGGGCAGAAGTCGTGCAATTTGCCAAAGAAGTCGAAAGGGCCGGGGTCACGATTATCAACACAGGGATTGGGTGGCACGAGGCCAGAGTACCTACCATTTACACGGCCGTGCCTCGTGCCGCCTTTAGTGACGTGACACACAGGTTGATGGGGCAGGTGGGCATACCGATCATTAGCTCTAATCGGATTAACGATCCCCAGACGGCTGAGGATATTCTTGCGGGTGGCAAAGCGGATATGATTTCGATGGCAAGACCATTTCTAGCGGATGCCGATTTTGTGAATAAAGCCGCAGCTGGACGCGCAGATGCAATCAATACTTGCATCGGCTGTAATCAAGCTTGTCTCGATCAGATTTTTAGTGGCCAATTAGCGTCATGTTTGGTGAATCCCTTTGCCTGTCATGAAACCGAGATCAAGCTCGTTGCGACAAGCACCCCTAAGCGCGTGGCGGTGGTAGGCGCGGGTGTGGCTGGTCTAGCGACCGCGACCACGCTTGCAGAACGCGGACATCAGGTGACGCTCTTTGAAGCGCTGGATCATGTGGGTGGTCAATTCAACTATGCCAAAGCGATACCAGGCAAAGATGACTTTAACGATACCCTGCGCTATTACACCACGAGGTTGAATGATCTGAACGTGACCGTGCACCTAGAGAAGCAGGTGACGATCGACGATCTGACAGAATTCGATCACGTTGCAGTGACAACGGGCGTCGTGCCACGAATCCCACCCATAGAAGGGATCACCGATTCGAAGGTGATGAGCTATCCGCAGGCCATTGAGCATCCTGAACGGGTTGGTAAGAGAGTCGCCATCATTGGTGCAGGCGGGATTGGGTTTGACGTCGCCGAACTGCTAACGCACTCAGTGACAGATGAGCCGCACTCGGCACTCGAGGGTTACCTAAAACAATGGGGTATCGATCTTCAGTATACGGAGACACGTGGTGGGTTGGTCGCCGAGCAGGTGCCTGTTTCACCGAGAGAGGTATTTTTATTGCAACGCAAAGCTAGCAAACTGGGAGAAAACCTCGCCAAGACGACGGGCTGGGCGAGACGCTTGCTCTTGCAAAAGCGCAACGTACACATGTTGGGTGGCGTTGAGTACTTAAAAATTGACGATGCCGGTTTTCACCTTCGGATCGATGGCGAAGAGAAATTGCTGCTGGTCGACACCATCGTGGTCTGTGCCGGACAGGAGTCAAAAACAGATCTTGTGCCTCATTTGCAGGCCAAGGGTATCCCGCATACCTTGATCGGCGGCGCAGCCGTTGCATTAGAACTCGACGCAAAGCGGGCAATCTGGCAAGCAACCGACTTCGCAATTCATTTGTAAATTTTTTTGCTGTCAACGACGTGAGTCAACAACCAAGCGGCTCGATAGACAAGGGGATACGATGGACAGACGAACGTTTACACAGGTAGGCTTCGGATCACTGATCTTGTCAGCGGTGGGTAGCGCCATTGGACAGCAGAATATTAAAAGCCTTGGTGGCTTTCCTGATCGACCCATCAAGTTGGTGGTGCCTTATCCGGCGGGTGGCGTGGTCGACGTGGTGATGCGGGCTGTCTCAGAACCACTTTCTTTTGATCTTGCCCAGCGCATTGTGGTCGAAAACCGTCCCGGCGCAGATGGTCGCATCGGCATTGACGCAGTGGCAAAGTCTCCAGCTGACGGTTATACCTTGCTCGCGGCAACCCCGATTCTTGCCGTGGGTGAATATTTAATGCCTGACATGGCAGGGCGTTCAAAAGAGTTTGCCGGGGTGTGTGCTTTTGCCGCCCCACCCTCCGTATTTGTTGTGAACAGCGCGGTGCCTGCGCATTCGTTGAAAGAGTTTATCGAGCTGGCAAAGAAGAGGCCCGGTTTTTACAATGCGGCCAATCCCAGTACCGGTAGCACGATGCATCTCGCCCAAGAGCTTTTCTTTGAAACCTCGGGGATTTCACTGACCAACGTGAATTACAAAGGGCAACCGCAATCGCTACCCGATCTCGGGCAGGGGACCGTTCATTTTGGGCTATTGTCGCAAGATTTAGCGATGACCTTGATTCAAACGGGTCGAGTGCGACCATTAGCCATGAATATGATTGCCAGGACGCGCACCCTTCCAGAGGTACCGACGGTTGCCGAGGCGGGTTATCCTGACATCCTCGTCAGAAGTTGGTACGGTGTGGCGGTGCACGCCTTAACGCCGCCACCGATTCGACAGTTTCTGGATGAACAGTTTCAACGGAATATGAAACAAGCTGCCGTTCGCGACAAGTTACAAGCCATGGAGTGCGAAATCTTAGGGCTTGATGGCACTCGCTTTGATGACTTGATTCAGCGCGAATCCAAGCGCTGGGGCGATCTGATTAAAACAAGAAATATTCACGTCTAGTCGTTAACCCATCTAGCTTTTCAATTTTCGCCGTGTTAGAACAGTAACTACCACCTCGTGGTAGTTGCGATTTGTTTGCAATTTGTTGCTCCAACTCAATGCCTGGGAGACGAATATGTACAAGAACATATTGCTTGCTTACGACGGCTCTGAAGCAGATCAAAATGCGCTGCTAGCGTGCAAAGAACTGGCCAACTGGAGTTCGGCCAATATTACGTTGCTATCCGTATCGACCAACAATTATCACGTGTCGATGGAAATCGTGGGAGGCTTTGTCACCCAAGATGACCTTGAACAAGATGAGAGTGCGCAACGAGAGATTCTTGATGCCGGTGTTCAACAGTTGCGGTCTGGCGGCTACACCGTATCAGGGGTATGTTTGCGTGGGGATCCTGCCTTTGAGATTGCGGAATTCGCCAAAAAAAATAACGCTGACCTGATTATTGTCGGCCATAAGCATCGAACCCACTGGGCAGCACGCTGGTGGGGTGGGGCAAGGTCTAAGGCGTTGATTGAGCTGTCTCACTGTAGCGTGTTGATCGTCATCCTCGATGAGGCGGATCAGTAAGGCTTTGTCCGCGCTTGTCAGGACTGTCAGTCACTCAACGAATTTTAAAAAGGGGGCAACCATGAAGACTATTACCCAATTTCTTGCAGATCGTTCAGAGCAAGTTTGGTCCGTCAAGCCTGACGATACGGTACTGGACGCGCTAAAACTGATGGCAGATAAAAATATTGGCGCCTTGTTAGTCATTTCGGATGAGCGGTTAGTTGGCATCTTTTCTGAGCGCGACTATGCTCGAAAGGTTGTGCTCATGGGCAAAAGCAGCAGTTCTTTGCTGATCCGGGAAATCATGACTACCAAGACCATTTCGATCACGCCAAATCATTCGATTGAGCAGTGCATGCAGATCATGTCTGATCACAAAATCCGCCATTTGCCGATATTGCGTGGTGATAGGGTCGTTGGCATGATTTCAATTGGTGATGTTGTTAAAGCCATGATAGAGACGCAAAAAATCATGATTGAGCAATTGCAACAGTACATCACCACTTGAGCAGCCCAGTTCAACAGAGCGAATGTCACCTGTCAGTGCTTTAGACCGCCTCGTTGCGTAACTGCATGAGTATTTGTTCTTTGACGTCGGTGACATCAAGCACTTTTTTGCCGGCCTTCGCATTGCATTGGGGGGTTCTTGGGCAGTTGTTGCTACGAGGGCAAATAATTCTCGCTGGTTCATCCAAAGCATCCTCAATCCACGCGATACTGAGAATGTGCGCAACGGATCGGATTGCCTTGGCGAACTGTCCGCTTAGGGTTAACTGCCCCCCTTTCTTTCTGCAAGCCTCGCCGAGCGCTTGAATCATGTCCTGGCCGCCCAGCTGATTAGAAATCAAGGCTGGGCCAAGATCTACCCCAACAGACAAGACATGAGGCACCCCTGCAATGTCCTTGGTGTGTAGGGTATGACAGCAATAGAGTTGCCATTCCCCATTTTCATGAATCACTGACAATTGCGAGGACGAGGCTTTTACCGGGCGTTCGCTCATTCGAAACACGGCCCAGTTTGGACAAGGGTCTTTCGCTTCTGTCATGTTGCCCCATGGCAGAGGGATGCCGTTGCCCCGATAGACGGCTCTGAAGGTGCCTGCGGCAGTCGCATCAAAAAAATGCCAATGCGGATAGGACGAGACTTTGGTCATCCTGCGCATGACGACGGCAGGGGTGAGCGCTAACTTATCGCCGGCACTCACCCGATACTTCTCCCGCGATAAAAATCGGCGAAACGGGATTCTCGGGCACAGCAAGGCACCAGCAAAGAAACTGCACTCAAAATCCCGCCAGGCCCGTAAGATATCGTTAGCATCCAACGTGGTGTGCAGCGACGAACCACTATCTGGGCTTTCTCCGAACTCACCGCCCGAAGCGTGCACTGACTTCAGGCCGTCGCCACCGTGCAAGATTTTGTGACCTAAATGGGAGGCGAGATCAAACTTCAATCTAGCGGGGCTCGCCTCTAATTGTTGGTTGAGATAGATGGTGCCGGGTGCGTCATAAAACGAGCGTATGACACTACGCAACTTCTGGTCTTTATCGCGTGTTAATAGCGGTTGACGATCGAACCAGCGGATTTGTAAACCGTTTTTTTTGCATAACTGCATTAGATCATCGACATCTAAGGGAAACTCTCTGCCCCCCACCTTTTCAGCGGCGCGTTCAAGCAAGGGATAGTCATTATGCGAGGTCTCTTGATGCGATCGAATCAAGAGATGAGCGAACTGTCGTCCAGTGGTGCCTGTTTGGGATAGCAGCTCGGGGATGGTGGATTGCAATATATCTTTGGTGAATAAAAACGCTGGTTCGAAGGGGATCTTGGTCTCAGTGCGCACGGTGGAGTCGGGCGCATGAGTCGCTTTGGCTTGGTGATCGAAAAACCAGTCAACCGGACGCTGAAACACCTCGGCGATCAATTGAAGTACTTCGTTCGAAGGGGTGCGTTGACCACTTTCGATCATGCTCAGATAAGACGTTGAGGGCGCTTGCTGGGCATCAATTTCAGTGCAACGAGCCGATAGCTCATCGAGTGTCAGGCGGTTTTCTTTACGCAGTGATCGCAGCTTGGATCCCAGAAAATGATTGTTGCGATTGATCTGTCCCATGCTTTATCTACCTAGCCGTTGTAAATATTTCTATGTAAAAAATTTGTGAAACTGATTCTGTAAATATTTGTAAAAATTAATTTGTGAAATTCACAATGTCAAATTTTATTATATTTTATTCACAAGAAAATTACTTTAATGTTGACTCATGGATTTTTTAACTGGAGATAGTCATGATGCGTAAACACACAGCAGCAATTGAAGCAATCAAAGAAGACTGGGCTGAAAATCCTCGCTGGAGAGGCGTTACAAGGTCTTACAGTGCCGAAGACGTTTTCCGTTTGCGCGGTTCGGTGACGGTTGAACATACCCTCGCACATAAAGGGGCAGACAAATTGTGGCGTCTCTTGCATGAAAGACCCTACGTCAATACGTTGGGGGCTTTAACAGGCAATCAGGCGATGCAACAAGTGAAGGCAGGTCTCGAGGCTATTTATTTGTCTGGTTGGCAAGTGGCAGCAGATAACAATGATTCGGGTCAGATGTATCCGGATCAATCGTTGTACGCCGCATCGAGTGTGCCGACGGTCGTGCGACGGATCAACAATGCGCTGATGCGCGCAGATCAGCTGCACCACGCTGAAGGTGACAGCAGTGTCGATTGGTTTGCTCCCATCGTTGCAGACGCTGAATCCGGATTTGGTGGGGTTTTAAATGCGCATGAGTTAATGAAGGCCATGATCACGGCAGGCGCGGCGGGCGTTCATTTTGAAGATCAACTTTCTTCTGTCAAAAAGTGTGGGCATATGGGCGGCAAAGTGCTTGTTCCGACCACAGAGGCTGTTCAAAAGTTAACGGCTGCGCGTTTGGCCGCAGACATCATGGGCGTGCCAACTATTTTGCTGGCCCGCACTGATGCAGAAGCCGCCACCTTGGTGACCAGTGATATTGACGAGAACGACAAGCCGTTTTTAACGGGCGAACGATCTAGTGAAGGATTCTTTCGCGTGAACAATGGGATCGATCAGGCCATTTCGCGCGGAATTGCCTACGCTGCTGTTGCTGATATGGTCTGGTGTGAAACCGGTACGCCCGACCTTGGCTTTGCCCGAAAGTTTGCTGAAGCCGTGCATAAAGTACATCCCGGCAAACTACTTGCGTATAACTGTTCTCCGTCGTTTAACTGGAAGCGCCATCTCGACGATGCAACGATTGCCAAGTTTCAGCGTGAACTGGGGGCGATGGGCTATAAGTTTCAATTCATTACCCTCGCAGGATTTCATTCGCTGAACTATGGCATGTTCGAGCTTGCTCGCCAATATGCCAAAGAAGGCATGGCTGCCTACGCCCCGTTGCAGCAGGCCGAGTTTGCAGCTGAGCGACATGGCTATACAGCCACCAGACATCAGCGCGAGGTCGGTACGGGCTATTTTGACGCCGTGACACAGGCGATTCAGGGCGGGGCGTCGTCAGTGACTGCCTTGACTGGTTCGACGGAAGAAGAACAGTTTCATGATGCACCAACCCTTGAAATGGTGGCGGCATAAACGTACAGCGTTAAAGTAATTCACTGATCAAGTGAATGACGTCCGCGGTCGCATTCGTCGCCAAGCAATTGACGACTTTGCGATCCGGTAAGCTGCGTAACCAGGTCAGTTGGCGTTTCGCCAATTGGCGAGTTGCTGCGATGGCTGCCTCGCGCGCTGCGGCCATGTCTAGTTGACCTGCCAAGACAGCCCAAGTTTGTCGATAGCCAACACAGCGGATCGACGGCATGTCAGGGTTCAAGTCCTGACGGTTGAACAAGGCCTCAACCTCAGTCATAAGCCCCCTGTCGAGCATCTGGTCAAAGCGCTTTTCTATATTCTGATGTAACCGTGCTCGATTGTCTGGCTCAAGACTGATGGTCACGGTCGGGATGGCGGGATCCCCTGGCCTGTCTTTGCCAAGCAGCGCTGACATGGGCTGCCCGGTGATCATAAAAATTTCAAGCGCTCGGCCAATCCGTTGACTGTCATTGGGGGCTAGCCTGTCTGCAGTAGGTGGGTCAATTGCCCTGAGTCGCTGGTGCAAGTGAGGCCAACCGACGGTTTTTGCATCGCGTTCGAGCTGCTGTCTGATGTTTTGATCGGCTTGCGGCAAATCGTTGAGCCCGTCACGCAATGCTTTGAAATAGAGCATTGTGCCGCCAACGAGCAACGGCAGACGATTGCGAGCCCGAATCTCGGCAACGCAGGCAAGCGCGTCCTGTCTAAAGGCGGCAGCTGAGTAGGTTTCTGAAGGGTCGCGGATATCCAGCAAATGGTGTTTGTAGGTCGCTCGTTCAGCCGCATCGGGCTTGGCCGTGCCAATATCCATCCCTCGGTAAATCGTGGCTGAATCAACGTTGATAATTTCCGTGGGCCAACGATCCGCGATGGCGCGCGCTATCGCACTTTTGCCAGAAGCGGTGGGTCCCGCCAAACAAATCAAAGGCCCAGTAGCGATAGGCACCGTCATTGCCCGCGCAAGAACAGCTTGTCCAAGTCAGAGACGGACCAATGCACCCAGGTGGGTCGGCCGTGATTGCATTGATCTGCTCTTTCGGTCTGTTCCATTTGTCGCAACAGTGCGTTCATTTCTTCTATCGTCAATTGCCGGTTGGCTCTAACTGCACCGTGGCAAGCCATGGTTGCCAGCAGGGTATTGCGCTGTTCGGTCATCAGTTCGCTTGCGCCGACGTGCTCCATATCGCGCAAGACACCGCGAGCGAGCGCTTCAAGGTCACCCCGAGCCAGCATGGCAGGTACCGCACGAAGTGTCATCGACTGAGGGCCAGCAGCAGATAGGTCGAAGCCCAAGGCGAGCAGCGCATCCTGATGTTCGGCCGCCAGCGCAAGTTCTTTTTCGGTCACTCTGAATACCACTGGCACCAATAGCACTTGTTGCGGCAACGTCTGTGCATCCAAAGCGGTCTTTAATTGCTCGTAGACGACTCGCTCATGCGCGGCGTGCATATCGATTAGTGCAAGGCCTTGTGACGTCTGGGACAAAATATAAATGCCATGCACCTGTGCCACGGCGCGGCCCAGAGGCCAAGTGACGGGTTCTTCATTCAATGGTTGGTAGAAGGGTTTCCAGACCCCGGGGTTCAACTGATGGGGTCGGGGTGCCTGACCTTCGCGCCACTGAAGAGACTGCTGGGCGACGGGGCGCCAAGACGATTGAGGCTGCTGAGGGGCAAAGCCTTCGGTCAGCGCCGCAGTGGGTTCACCGGCCAGCGGGTGATGGGCAGTTGCACTGAAATCCGCGGCAACAGATGCTTGTCCCTCGGGTGCGAAGGGTTGGGACGAGGCAGCCGTCCCAGATAACGCTTGTTTCAACGCAGACTGAACAAACCGATAGACCGCACCACTATCGCGAAAGCGTACTTCGTGTTTGGCTGGGTGAACGTTAACGTCCACGGCGGTGGGGTCTATCTGCAAAAATAGGACATAAGCGGGCTGACGGTCGCCATGTAAGACGTCGGCATAAGCGCTTCTAATGGCATGTGATACTGTCCTGTCTTTGACATGCCGGCCGTTAACATAAAGAAATTGACGATCGGGTCTTGCGCGTGACGCGGTTGGTTTTGTAATCACGCCTAAGAGTGAAACAAGACCACCGTGAACGTTGATCTCGATCCCGTGCTCGTTAAACTCCTCGCCCAAGACATCGCTGACTCGAGCCAATGAGGATTTGGGTAGCCATTGCCGGACAGCCCGGTCTTGATGAAAAACCCTGAAACCTACTTCTGGAAACGCCAGCGCAATTCGCTCGATGGCATCAATGCAGTGGCCAAATTCCGTTTGTTCAGCACGTAAGAATTTACGCCTTGCGGGGACCTGATCAAACAAATAGCGAACATCGATCGTAGTACCTAGTGCGCCTGCGGCAGGCACAGCTGCTTGATCCCCTGGTTGCAGTGACCACGCGTGTTCGGCCTCTCTGGTTCGCGACGTGATGGTGAGTTGTGAGACGGCCGCAATAGACGCTAAGGCTTCGCCTCGGAAACCCATGGATTGAACAGCTTCAAGGTCGGCGAGTGACACAATCTTGCTTGTGGCATGTCGTGTGAGTGCCAGTGAAAGTTCATCAGCGGGGATGCCAGCCCCGTCGTCAATGACGGCAATTCTGCGGATGCCACCCGCTTCAAGCCGGATTTCGACAGATTGTGAACCGGCATCGATCGAGTTTTCGACAAGCTCTTTAAGAACGGAAGCAGGTCGTTCAATGACTTCCCCAGCTGCGATCTGGCTGATAAGCAAATCGGGTAATTGAGAGATCGGTCGACGCATGGGGCTCTACAAATTCAGTGAAGCACCCATTTTAGGACGATGCGACATTTTCGTCCCGACCCGTCTGGCTGGGACAGGGTTAGCCGATGGTCGCCAGGTGTGGGTTGGCAACATAAAAGCGCTGAATACCACCGACAAGCGCGAGTGCAAATTTGTCTTGATCCGCGCTGTTACGCAACATGCGTTCTTCGTCAGGGTTGCTGATGAAGGCGGTTTCAACCAAAATCGACGGGATGTCAGGGGCCTTTAACACGGCAAATCCAGCGCGTTCAACAGATGATTTGTGCAGTCGGTAAACGTTTTTCAGTTCACCCAGCACACTGTCACCCACTTTTAATGAGTCATTGATTTGCGCAGTCGTCGACAGATCGAGTAGTACCTGTGCAACCTGAGGGTTTTGCGTCCCCAGATTGACACCGCCGATGAGATCGGCGGCGTTTTCCTTGTCCGCCAACCAGCGGGCTGCAGAGCTTGACGCACCGCCCGAAGACAGTGCATAGACAGAGCTGCCCCCCAATGTTGGTTTAACCCAAGCGTCAGCATGGATGGACATAAAGAGGTCGGCTTTGATTCGACGAGCCTTTTCGACGCGGACATTGAGGGGCACAAAGTAGTCACCGTCACGCGTCAGGTAAGCACGCATCCCCGGTGTTGCGTCAATCCGTGCCTTGAGTTTGAGGGCGATGGCTAAGACCACGTCTTTTTCACGGGTACCGCCACCTCCGATAGCGCCAGGGTCTTCACCACCATGACCAGGGTCAATCGCGATGGTCAGCGTTTTGCGACGCCCGGACTTGCTGCTCGTGTCTGCACCTGTGTTCGGTGACACGGGCGGTGGATTCATTGCAATCGCTGGCGGCGCAACGTTTGACTGCTGCTTGCCAATGTCTTCAAGAATTTTGGCCAGTGGATCTTCTTCGGTTTTTATCGGCCGATTTTTGAGCATGGCGACCAGTGGGTCTTGGGCCGATTTCGGATAGAAGTCGAGGACCAAACGATATTGGTAGTCCCCGACAGGTTTGAGCGTGAACACCTGGGGTGCAATCGCTTGCTTTAAGTCAAACACGAGCCTAACGACCCCTGGTCTATTTTGCGCAACTCTCAACATGCTGATGTTGGGGTCGTCAGACTTTACTTTTCTGACCAACTCGTTCAAGCCCGGGCTCATGTCGAGGCCCTGAATATCCACCACAATTCTGTGAGGATTTTCGAGCACAAAATGTTCAGCCTTGAGCTCACTATCCAATTCAAGCGTGACCCGCGTGTATTCGCTGGCAGGCCAGGTTCTAACTGCCAAGAGCTTTGAGGCCTTGGCGATTTGTGGGATAACGGGCAGTAACAGAAGGGTCGTCGCACTCAGCAGTCTACGCCGTGCAGGATTCGTCACTCGACTCGGCGCGGATCTAGATAGGACGTCAGATTGGTGAGCCATGCGACCCCCTTTTGTGTCTGAGCCGTGAGGCTGGCAGTACGGCCATCCCCAGCGTAAGTGAGTGTGATGTGCAGATCTGGTGCCCCAAGTAACTCGCTCGCGCGTTCAGGCCATTCAATCAGCACCAAAGCGTTATTAGTAAAAATATCTTTAAAACCAGCGTCTAACCATTCGTTAGGATCGCTAAATCTATAAAAATCAAGATGATACAAGTATAAGCTAGAAACTTTATAAGATTCAACTAAAGCATAACTTGGGCTCTTGATTCTGCCAGTGACGCCGCAGGTTCTGAGCAATGCACGGACCAATGCGGTTTTACCAGCACCTAGTTCTCCTTTGAGATGAATACGGCCTCCGGCTAAAGGCCCAGGATGAAAGCGACCGTCTTGTGACGTCTTCAGGTCAGCGGCCAAGTGAGCAAGCGCTTGCCCCAACTGGTCAGTTGCGGCTTCATTGTTGAGTGCTAGCGTGAGCGTTGTCGATTTCAATTGAGTGGTCACATCACTGGCTTAGGATCAGCCAAAGTGGGATGGTAATCGCAGAGAGTGCAGTGCCGATTGAAATGATCAGCCCAGCTAGATTGGCGTCGCCTCCCATTCGCGCAGCCAGCACGTATGCCGCTGTGGCGGGTGGCATTGACGCAAAAACGATCAGCATTTGCCTCTTGGTTGGATCCAGTGCAAACGCGAGGCTGATGACCCAAGCAGCAAGGGGCAACATCAATAATTTTACCGCTAGCATCCAAGCCACCAAACCATTGTTGTGAGAACTGCCCTGCCACCTGAGACTGGCCCCGACGCAAAGTGTGCCTAAGGGGATGGCGGCGGAGCCAATCCGGCCAAGTGAAATCTCAAGCGGGGAGGGCAAATGCAGTTGGGCAAAGTTCCCTATCAGGCCCAGCAAGGTGGATAAGAGCAGCGGATTGCGGAGTAGAGCTCCCCATATGTTTGCCCGGTGATGCCGAGCGAGTGGATAGACCGCAGCGAGGTTCACCACGGGGACGGAAAATCCAACGATTAATGCCATCAATGTTTGTCCTTTGGGCCCGGCAAGGGTCAGGGCGAGCGCCAGAGCAATATAGGTGTTGAACCGGTAGGCGCACTGAGCGGCAGAGGCTTGTGCCAAGGCTTCAGATCGAAAAAATGGTGCCAAGAGCCAGGACAGCAGGACGCCGATGAGGCAGAGCAGTACCGCGGCTAAAAAAAGATCCGTGGCACCACTGCCGCGGATCGGTGCCCTCAACACCGATTGAAAGAGCAGCGCAGGGAACAAAACAAAATAAACAAGCTTCTCTAACCCGGTAAAAAACTCGCGCGCAAAGCCGAACTTTCGGTTGAGTAACCAGCCAAAGGAGATAATCAGGAAGTCGGGTAGGACCAGCAGGGCGATGGACATTTTGCAGATTCAGACTGATGTTTCAAATCGTTATTTGGTGTGCGTTAGACATCACCAATGCTACTATTCTCGGCTATATCGTGAGGAGTACGCATGAAGAACGTTACCAAGATTTTTGCTGCTGCGTCGGCATTAGCTAGCTTCGCCTCTTTTTCGCCGGCCATGGGTGCTGACAACGCTGCCCAGAATTATCCCAATAAACCTATTCGAGTGATCGTGCCATTTGCTGCAGGTGGTTCGGCCGATATCATTGGGCGGTTGGTATCACAGCGCATGTCGCAAGAACTTGGTCAACCGGTCGTGGTTGAGAACAAAGCGGGTGCGGGGGGGGCTATTGGTGCCGCTGAAGGCGCTCATGCCAAACCTGACGGTTACACACTGACCGTCGCAACGGTGTCGACGATGGCGGTGTTGCCCGCTTGTCGTCCTAAAGATTTACCGTATAACCCGCTTAAAGATTACGCACCGATCACGAATTTTGCCAATACCGCAAATGTCATCGAAGTGACCAATAAGTTTCCCGCCAAGGATTTCAAAGGTTTGGTCGAAGAGCTGAAGAAAAATCCCGGCAAATACTCCTACGGTAGCTCGGGTATTTGCAGCATCTTGCACTTGTTCGGCGAGTCGTTCAAATTAGCGACCGAGACAGATATTGTTCATGTCCCTTACAAAGGTGCTGGCCCAGCGGTAGCCGATGCCGTGGGCGGCCAAGTACAAATCATGTTTGACAACCTGCCTTCATCGATCGCACAAATCCAGGGTGGTAAGTTGCGTCCCATTGCGGTCGCTTGGGATAAGCGGTTGGACAACTTAAAAGATGTGCCAACCCTGGCCGAAGTCGGATATCCTCAGCTGAATCAGGCGGTTTGGTATGGCTTAGTCGCACCAGCAGGCACGCCTAAAGCGATTATCGCCAAGTTGAATGCCGCAGCGGCAGCAGCATTGAAAGATCCGAATGTCATCAAAATTCTAGATGAGCAAGGGTCTTCTCCGTCTGGCAACACGCCAGAAGAGTTTGCGAAAGAGATCAAAGCTCAGAACGATTGGGCCAAAGATGTCGTTGTTAAGCAAAAGATAGAGCTACAGTGATTGGCTAAGCTTGAATCCGAGGCCATCACTGCGTTCATCGACGCGGTATGGCTAGAAGATGGCCTGTCAGCGAATACGTTGGCGGCCTATCGACAGGATTTGTCAGGGTTTGATGAATGGCTGCGGCGTGAGCGCAATGGTCATCTTGATCAGGCCGTTGGTGCTGATATTGAGGCGTGGTTCGCTGCTAAACATGCCCAAACCAAAGCCAGTACCGCCAATCGCCGTTTGGCGACCCTCAGGCGGTATTACTTGTGGGCAATCCGTCAACAGCGAGTCAGTGTAGATCCGTGTCTGCAACTGGTTGCTGCTCGTCAGCCGCTGAGAGTCCCCAAAACGCTTTCAGAGGCGCAAGTTGAAGCCCTGTTAATGCAGCCGCCTGTCCATGTAGCTCGGGGCTTACGTGATCGAGCGATGTTAGAAGTGCTCTATGCGACAGGCTTGCGAGTCTCTGAGTTAGTGGGCATTGCCGTGCTCGATATCAGTCTCTCTGACGGGGTGCTGCGTGTTGTGCAGGGTAAAGGGGGCAAAGATCGCTTGGTACCGTTGGGCGCAGAGGCTGCCCATTGGGTCACGACGTACCTTAAGGATGCACGTCCGCAATTGTTGGGGCAAAGGCTTTGTCCAGCCTTGTTTGTCACCGCGCGTGCCGCACCGATGACCCGGCAGTCTTTCTGGTTACTCATCAAAAAATATGCTGTTATGGCGGGTATTCATGCGCCGTTGTCTCCGCATATTTTGCGCCACGCTTTTGCTACCCATTTGTTAAACCACGGTGCCGATTTGCGCGTCGTGCAAATGCTGTTGGGTCATGCCGATATATCGACGACTCAGATTTACACCCACGTGGCACGCGAGAGACTCAAAAGTCTGCACGCGGCGCACCATCCCAGAGGTTGATGTTAAATGGGTTCACAGGACTGGATTGACCAGACTTGTTAAACTGCCACCTGGTTTACCGCCGTAACTCAGTGGATAGAGTACCTTCCTCCTAAGAAGGGAGTCACACGTTCGATTCGTGTCGGCGGTACCAACACTTGCCCAGCATGCGAAGCTGGTCTATAAGATGATACCGTTATCATCGAAGCCAAGTATCACATGCAGCCTAACGACCCGATCAAGCGTTCACGTCGCAACTCTGGTGCGGTTACCGTCAGGGATGTTGCCAAAATTGCTGGCGTGGCACCCATTACCGTGTCAAGAGCGATCAATCAGCCCGGCTCAGTGTCTGCAGAACTTTTGCGACGCGTACAAGAGGCAGTCGACAAAACAGGTTACGTACCCAACCTGATGGCGGGCAGTTTGTCGTCCTCGAAAAGCAAACTCATCGCGGCTGTTATTCCCAGTACAGTCTTTTCAGTCTTTACCGAGACCATCGAAAGTTTGAACAATGCCCTGTTTGATGCAGGCTATCAATTGATGTTGGGTCAATCGCAATATCTTGCGAGTCGAGAGGAGGCTCTGCTTGGTGCGGTGATTGGTCGCCGACCTGATGGGATATTTCTCACGGGCATTATGCAACCCAGCAATGCTCGCAAACGCTTGCTCGCCTGTGCCATCCCCGTCGTTGAAACCTGGGATTTGACGCCCACGCCCATCGATATGCTGATCGGCTTTTCACACACGGACATCGGTCGTGCGGTTGCGGATTACTTTGTCAGCAGAGGGTATCAACGCTTTGCTGCGGTGCGTGCTTCGGATGACCGCGCTGCTCGAAGAATTTCAGCATTTGTCGAGCGTTCTGAACAGCTAGGGTTAGCGCCAGTTAGCGTCATTAACGTAGGGTCGGAAAGAACCCTGACCAGAGGGCGTCAAGCGCTGATTGAAATACTTGAAAGCCCAGGCACGGTTGACGCTGTTTTTTGCAGTTCCGACCTCTTGGCCTTGGGCGTGTTGACCGAAGCTCAGACAAGAAATATCCCCATACCCGACGGTCTTGCGGTGATGGGTTTTGGCGGTGTGCCTATCATCGAAAATATGATCCCGGCGTTATCAACCGTGCAAATTAATTCGACCAAGATTGGTGCACTGGCAGCCGAGTACTTGATTGCAAGGGCAGAGGCGCGTGCGGTGGCAGCGCCCATCGTTGATGTCGGGTTTTCGATTCACCAACGAGACACCACCTAGACGGTTTTTCAATCAGTGAAATAAGGGTAATTACTCATTAATTTGAAATTGACAACTCGTACTTGGTACCGCTACCATTTGTTTGGTACCGGTACCATAATCATCGATCTATCGAAAATTCAATGAATCCTCAACATCTCAAAACCATTGTTTCAAGCGGCCTGCTGTCCTTTCCGGTAACGGATTTCGATGCGGCCGGGAATTTCAACGCGAATGGCTATGCAGCACGGCTTGAATGGTTAGCGCCTTACGGTGCAACCGCATTGTTCGCGGCAGGTGGGACGGGTGAATTTTTTTCCCTGACCCGAGAAGAGTATCCCGAGATCATTAAGACAGCGGTGCAAACCTGTCAAGGTAAAGTCCCCATCATCGCTGGCGTTGGCGGTCCCACCCGCTTCGCCATTCAGTGTGCCCAAGAAGCAGAGCGGTTAGGTGCTCATGGCATATTGTTGTTACCTCACTATCTGACCGAGGCAGGGCAAGACGGTTTGATCGCGCACGTTGAGGCGGTCTGTCAGAGTGTTCAGTTTGGCGTGATTGTTTACAACCGCAACGTTTGCAAGCTGACCCCTGACTCGCTAGCAATCCTTGCAGATCGCTGTCCAAATCTGATCGGTTTTAAAGATGGTGTTGGCGACATAGAAATGATGTCGTCCATCTACATGCGCATGGGAGATCGCTTCTCATATCTTGGCGGTCTACCCACAGCAGAGGTCTATGCAGCAGCCTACAAAGCCCTGGGCACACCAGTCTATTCTTCGGCGGTCTTTAATTTCATCCCCAAGACCGCAATGGCGTTCTATCACGCTGTTGCAAATGATGACATGGCAACGCAACATCATCTACTGCGTGAATTCTTTATGCCCTATCTAGCGATCAGAAACCGAGTGCCTGGCTATGCCGTCAGTATTGTCAAGGCTGGTGCTAAGCTAGTTGGCCATGATGCAGGGCCGGTCAGGGCACCACTGACAAATTTGAATGCAAATGAAATGGATGATCTAGCTGCTCTCATCCAGAAGCTCGGAGCTCAGTAATATGATCAAAACACATCATCGTATCCTGATGACAGGCGCCGCAGGTGGCCTAGGCCGTGAACTTCGCCTTCGCCTCAAAGCAAACTGTGATGTGTTGAGGCTTTCGGATAGGGTAGCTGTCGGGCCCGCCGAAACCTCAGAGGAAATCACCCAGGGTGACTTGGCAGATTCGGTCTTTGTCAGGGAGATCGTCAAAGAGGTCGATGCTGTCGTGCACCTTGGTGGCGTGTCGGTTGAAGGCCCTTTCGGCCCTATTTTGCAAGCAAATATTTTAGGCTTGTACAACCTGTACGAATCCTGCCGACTAGAAGGCGTGAGTCGTATTGTGTTTGCCAGTTCCAATCATGTGACCGGCTTTTACGAACAAAGCGAAACCATTACCCCCGCCCATGCGCCTAAGCCCGATAGCCTCTACGGGGTCAGCAAAGCCTTCGGTGAGGATCTGTCTCGCTTCTATTTTGATCGATACGGCATTGAGACGGTGTGTATTCGAATCGGCTCGTCTTTTGCGAAACCCAAAGATAGAAGAATGCTCGCAACTTGGCTGAGCTTTAACGATCTGCATCGTTTGATTGGGGCTTGTCTGAGTGCGCCTGTCGTTGGACATTCGATCGTTTACGGTGTCTCTAACAATTCAGTGTCCTGGTGGGACAACAGTTGCGCCAAGCATCTTGGATTTGTGCCGCAAGACTCAGCTGATGTCTTTGCAGAAGAAACGTTTGCTGCAACAGTCGCGCCAGATGTCACTGATCCAACTGTTAAATATCAGGGTGGTGGGTACGTAGTCTTAGGGCCGCAAGGCTTCATTGAAAACTGATTTTCAAGTGAATAACGACAAAAGGGGATGCAACATGCAATTCAAACAGACAAAAACAACGCAAATCGTCTTAGCAGCAGTGCTCGTGTTGAGCGCAACGACCTCGATGGCACGTGTGTTCCGATCCGCGGACGTTCATGCCAAGGACTTTCCGACTAACCTGGCAGTCGCCCACATGGGGGAAGATCTCTCAGCAGCTACCGGTGGCAAGGACAGCATCAAAGTATTCGGTGATAGCGCGCTTGGCTCTGAGAAAGACACCATTGAACAGGTAAAGATTGGTGCCTTGGACATGGTTCGCGTGAGTTCAGCAGCCTTCAATGGCATCGTTCAAGAATCGTACATCCCCTCACTGCCATTTCTCTTCAGAGACATTAATCACCTGCGGGCCACCATGTACGGCCCACAAGGCGAAAAGATTCTGGCCGCGTTTGAAAAAGCAGGCTTTGTTGGTCTAGCGTTTTACGAAAGCGGTGCGCGTTCAATTTACGCTAAGAAGCCCATCAAATCTGTCGCCGACACCAAGGGGATGAAAATCCGAGTGATCCCCTCCGACCTGATGGTTGGTTTGGTCAGTGCCATGGGGGCATCACCAACCCCCATGCCCTACGCAGAGGTCTACACCGGATTAAAGACGGGGCTACTCGATGCCGCCGAAAATAATTATCCCTCCTACGACGAAGCCAAGCATTTTGAATCCGCGCCGGTTTATTCTGAGACCATGCACGTCATGACGCCAGAAGTGTTGGTTTTTTCTAAGAAAGTCTGGGATACCCTAACACCCGAGGAACAGACCGCCCTTCGTAAAACTGCAAAAGCTTCTGTCCCGTATTACGTGCAACTTTGGGAAGCCAAAGAAAAAGCGGCTAAAGCGGCGGTTCTCAAAGGAGGGGCCACCATTGTTCCCGCAGCAGACATTGATCGCAGCAGTTTTGTAGAAGTCGAAAAGCCTGTTTGGGATAAGTTCGCGACGACGCCTGAATTGAAAGCGCTCGTGCAAGAAATCGTCAACGCAAAGTAAGACGAATCACAAAACCTCGTTGGTCAAACGTAAGGCCGGTTCGAAGCCGGCCTTGCGCACTGGTAATCAAGGCGGATCCTACTCATGCATCACCTAAATCAGCTAAACGCGAGACTATCTCGCTATTCTCTTTATCTAGCTTGCGTTTGCTTGACTTGCTTGTTGTTAGTGGTCGTGTATGGAGTTGTCATGCGCTATGTCTTCAATGATGCGCCGCCCTATGTCGAGCAAGTCGCGCTATTGCTTGTCATTTCAGTTGCCATGTTCGGCGCAGCTTCAGGTGTCAGAGATGCTGGGCATATCGGTCTGGATTCTGTGGTTAGCCTGTTGCCTCCAAAAGCACAACGTTGGTGTTCCCTCCTTGTTTACCTTTTGACGATGTGTTTTGCGATTGCCCTGTTCGCTGGTGGCTATGAAATGGCAGCTTCTACCATGGCGACAACGATACCCACTCTCGGTCTTTCAGAAGCCTGGCGCTACGTTCCGGTGATCCTTGCCGGTGTGCTCATCAACCTATTTAGCGTTGAGCATATTGTGGCCTTGCTACGTTTTGAAAAGGTTACCCCATCATGGCACTAACGGTTTTGTGTATCAGCTTTCTGGTATTTCTCGTCCTGGGTGTCCCCGTGGCATTTGCGATCGGTCTGAGTTGTTTGGCAACCTTCTACGTAGAAGGTTTGCCCTTCGAGACAGCCATTCAAATGATGACGTCCGGGATGAATGTCTTTAGCTTTTTAGCGATTCCATTCTTTATCTTCTCGGGCGAACTCATGTTGCATGGCGGGATCGCCGATAAGATCGTGAACTTTGCCAGAAGCCTGGTCGGCCACTGGCGAGGGGGTTTAGGCCTAGCTAACGTGTTTGCTTGCACGTTGTTTGGCGGTGTTTCTGGGTCGCCCGTTGCTGACACCTCGGCGATGGGTGGTGTGATGATCCCAATCATGAAGCGAGAGGGTTACAGCGCCGCCTACGCTGTCAATGTGACCACACATGCGTCGCTCTCTGGCGCGCTCATGCCAACGTCACACAATATGATTATTTATGCCTTCGCCGCTCAAGCAGCGACTGGAACGATAGCCGGGCATTTCATCAAGGGTGTCTCAATTGGTGACTTGATGTTCGCTGGCTTGATTCCCGTTTTCTGGATCATGGTCTGCATGCTGGTTGCTGCCTATTGGCAAGCGGTCAAACATGGTTATCCCAGACAGGCCGATGGCACCACCCTCGTCGAGAAATTTCCCGGATGGGATAGCGTATTGAGATTTTTCGTGGCTTCGATGCCGGGACTTGGCGTCGTGGTGATTATTCTGGTCTGTATTTTGAAAGGCGTGGCGACGGCCACTGAGGCGGCTGCTATCGCTGTGACTTATGCGCTGTTTCTCACGGTGACCGTCTATCGCACGATGACAGTTGACAAGCTGCTGAGGTCTTTGTCCAAGGCATCCAAGACGACAGGGGTCATTTTGTTACTGATCGGTGTGTCGAATATGCTGCGCTATCAGATGGCATATTTGGAAATACCCGACGTCATTGAACAAGCGCTATTGAGTGCAACGCACGAGCCTTGGCTCATGCTTCTGTACATCAACATTATTCAAATATTCTTGGGCATTTTTCTGGATATGGCTGCGCATATCCTGATCACAACTCCCCTGTTCTTGCCGCTTGCGATTCAAATGGGGGTGGGGCCCGTGCAGTTCGGGATGATGTTGTTGCTCAATTGTGCCCTTGGCTTGGTGCATCCGCCGGTTGGGTCCGTGCAGTTTATTGGTTGTGCGATTGGTAAGATATCAATCGGCGAGGCAACCAAGTCTGCGTGGCCGTATTATTTAGCCATTTTTGTGGCAATCACGTTGGTGACCTACGTGCCTTCGTTCTCGACCTGGCTGCCTACCCTGATCACCGGTCACACGGTCTTGTAATCAGCGTATCCGTAAATGAGCGACGTTATGACCAAGCAAACGAGTGAGCAAGAAGTGACCATCGAAATACCTCGCTATATCAAAATGCACGAATTGGATAATGTGGCCATCGTTGTCAATGACAAGGGACTTGCGGCGGGGACTTTGCTCGATGCAGACTTAGTCTTGAAAGATCGCGTACCACAGGGTCACAAAGTATCACTCGTCGATATCGACAAAGGCGATGTTATCCGCAGATATAACGTCGTGATTGGACGTGCGCTCAATCCAATACCAAAAGGATCGTGGGTTCATGAGCGTTTGATTGATATCCCTCCCGCTCTGGGATTCGACGCTTTGCCCATGGCTACGGCAGCCGCTCAAGCGATGCCAGCCTTGGATGGCTACACCTTTGAAGGTTACCGAAACGCCGATGGATCAGTTGGTACTAGAAATATCCTTGCCATCACGACGACGGTTCAATGCGTCTCGGGTGTCGTTGCGTACGCGGTCGATCGGATCAAAAGCGAATTACTGCCGGCCTATCCGTACGTGGATGACGTGGTCGGCATTGAGCATACCTATGGTTGTGGTGTTGCCATTGAAGCCAAAGACGCCATCATTCCGATACGAACGCTTCGCAATATCAGCCTTAATCCGAATTTCGGCGGTGAGTTGCTGGTCGTCAGCCTGGGTTGCGAAAAACTTCAGCCCGACCGGATGTTTCCCCCCGGTAGTTTTCCCCTACGAGTCGAGACCCTGACGGCTCAAGGCCCTGAAACGATCTGCTTGCAAGCTGACCACCATGTGGGCTTCATGTCGATGATCGATGATATTGTTCAAAGCGCTAAGCCACATCTTGAACGCTTGAATGCAAGGCGCAGAGAAACTTGCCCCGCCTCGGCATTGGTGGTGGGTGTTCAATGCGGGGGCAGTGACGCTTTTAGTGGTGTCACGGCAAATCCGGCCGTTGGGTTTGCGGCTGATCTGCTGGTGAGAGCCGGGGCAACCGTCATGTTTAGTGAAAACACAGAGGTGCGTGACGGCGTTGATCAATTGACCATGCGCGCAGCCAACGAAGCGGTGGCCCGCGACATCGTCAAAGAGCTCTCTTGGTACGACAATTATTTGGGTCGAAGTATGGTTGATCGCAGCGCGAATACGACACCTGGTAATAAAGCGGGTGGACTATCTAACATTGTTGAAAAGGCGATGGGCTCAATTGTCAAAAGCGGTTCAAGTCCGATCAATAGTGTGTTGGCACCGGGTGAGAAGCTCAAGCCAGAGCAAAAGGGGCTCGTGTTTGCGGCAACACCTGCGAGCGACTTCATTTGCGGCACACTGCAATTTGCCGCTGGCATGAATGTTCACATCTTTACGACGGGGCGCGGTACGCCTTACGGGTTAGCCGAATGCCCCGTGATCAAAGTAGCCACCCGCAACGATCTGGCCAGACGTTGGCACGACTTGATGGACGTCAATGCGGGTAGGATTGCGAGTGGCGAAGCGACTATCGCCGATGTGGGACACGAGCTATTCGACATGATTCTGGCGGTCGCTAGCGGCAAAAAAACGTGGGCAGAACACTGGAAGATCCACAATTCTTTGGTATTGTTTAATCCTGCTCCGGTGACTTGATCGACGCGTTCGTTTATTTCATCCACATCGAACTGACATACCCCCATCGACCACAATCTCTGTCCCCGTCACGAATCGCGACTCATCCGAAGCGAGATATAGTGCGGCATTAGCGGTGTCTCTACCGTCTCCCATAAAAGGCAAGGGTATACGAGCTTGTCTTTGCGCTAGCAGCGCCTCAACATCACCCCCCGTTCTTTGACCGGCTAATCGAACTTCGACCATGGGGGTATGCAACTGACCCGGAACAATGGTGTTGACGCGAATACGTTGTTTGGCGTACTGAATCGCGACGACTTTCGATAGCTGGATAACGCCCGCTTTGGTGGCCGCGTAGGCTACTTGGGCTGAGCCTGTCCATCTGGTTCCGGATGTCGATGCAATGTTGATGATAGAGCCAGCACCTTGTGCCTCCATGATGGGCAAGACATACTTGCACGCCAGGAAGACGCTTTTAAGGTTGTGATTGATCTGGCTGTCGAAGACCTCTTCCGTCATCTCAACTGGGCCGCCAGCTGCAGAGCCACCCACATTGTTCACGAGAATATCAATCCGGCCGTATTGATCGAGGCATTGCTCAACGATGGTTTTGATTTGCAGACTTTGCGTCACATCGCATACGGCAGTAACCATTTGACCCCCGACGTCACTAACCCGAGCGACCGTTTCGGTCATACGCGTCAGCTCTCGGTCGATACCAAATAAGTGAGCGCCTTCTTCAGCGAATCTCACCGAGATGGCTCTGCCATTGCCCCAGCCGGGTCCGACTGATCCCGCCCCCATAATGAGAGCGATTTTTCCTGCTAGCCGACCACCCATTCATTATCCCTTTTTTGAGACGACTGCGTTGATTGCGAACGATTTAAAAATGGCAATACCATCAGCCGCTTTGACACCATTGCCTTCAGCGAACACAAAAAGTGGGTTGATTTCGCATTCGATCAAATGATCATCCAAACAGCTCACAAGTTCTGAAAACTGAACGATTGCTCGCACTAAGCTCATGACGTCACACTTTGGCCTGCCGCGATAACCATTCAAAAGAGGCCATGTTTTGAGCCCCTTGAGCATATCGAGCACCTCAGTTTCTTGTAGCACGGTACCGGGGGTGAGCAATCTGATACTCGTATCATTGAAAAGCTCAGCGGTAACGCCGCCCATGCCCACCAAAATGCCTGTGCCCAGAGGATCGCGGTGCATACCGATCATAAACTCGACGCCGTCTCGCGCCATTTCTTGAACCAAGACCTGGTCGATATTAACCCCAGCACGTATTCTCACGTCAGAAATCATGGTCGCCATTCGGTCCGGGATATCCTCCACCTCGAGGTTCAATGCGACGCCTCCCACCTCGGTTTTGTGCAGAATGCTGTTGGACACTATTTTCAGCACCAGTTGACCTTTAAATCCTTGCAGAGACTGCATGTGTGGATTCGCTGCGTCAAGAACCGCTTCTCTGACACTTGGGATGCCGAAGAGGGAAAACAGCTGCTTTGCTTCATGCTCATTAAGCGAGCCGCCCAGAGATGCTTTATCCAACCGTGGAGGCAACTGAGCCAAGCGCGGTTTGAGGGTGATACCCGCTTTCAGTTGATGCACGTGCAACATGCTCTTTAACGCGACACTGCAACTTTCTGGCTGGGTGTACGCTGGAATCCCTTGCTTGGTCATCAATGCGGCTGCCACCGGTGAGTGCGGACTGACATAGGCGATCACCGGTTTGTCGCTGGTTGCCATGCAATCCCGCACCGCGCTCGCCATGAGATCTGGCATGGCTAAACTGGATGAACCAAGGATGAGAATCAACGCGTCGTAGTTCGGGCTATCCAATAATGCACGAATCGCACCACGCAAAAGGTCGGGTTGTAGTCCAGCCAAGGTAACGTCAATGGGATTGCGATCCAGCACGGCTTGATCGCCTGGTTGTAAGGCACGCAGGCGCTCTGCTGTGATCTCATCTGGCGCCGGTGTTTCAAAACCGTTTAGGCCTAAACTGTCTGCCACCAATGTACCAGCGCCTCCTGTCGATGTGAGGATGGCAATGCGATTGCCCGCAAGGACTCGGCCTGAGGTCAACGCAGCTGGGATATCTAAGAAATCAGAGAATTTTTCTGCACGGATAATGCCGACCTCTTTGAAGAGTGCATCGTACATTTTGTCGGTGCCGGCTAACGCGCCTGTATGTGAAATCGCGGCTTTCATGCCCGCTTCTGATTTCCCAACTTTGTAGACAACGATGGGCTTGCCGGCCTGCTTAGCTCTGAGTGTCGCAGCCCGAAATTGTTGAGGACGTCGAATGCTTTCGACGTATAACAAAATCACGGTTGTGTGCGGGTCATCCGTCAGATAATCAACGAAATCGGCTAAACCCAGATCAGCTTCATTGCTGGTTGATACCAACTTGGCGAGGCCGATCCCTGCCGCAGCGGCACGTGACAGCAATGACCCCAAAATGCCACCACTTTGCGAGATCACACTGACTGAGCCTTTGGGGAAATCACTCATTTCAAGGGCGCTACTCGGCGATAGCGGGATGTCGTCAGTGACGTTGACCATGCCTATCGTATTAGGTCCGAGAATCCTCATGCTGCCCGCAGCGGCAACCAGCGCCTCTTGTCGCTTTAGACCCTCTGGCCCATGCTCTGCAAAGCCACTGGTTAGTGCGATCGCTACTTGCGTCCCCAGAGCGGCCAACTCGCTGACAGCATTCAGGGCTTTATCGGTTCCCACCAAGATGATCGCAACGTCAGGTATTTCGGGTAGTGAACCTATGTCTGGGTAACAAACCAGCCCGGCAATTTCTTTAACACGCGGATTGACGGGATAGATCTTGCCCCTGAAATGATGCTTTTGCAGATAGGCGATCGGGCGCCCAGCTGTTTTCTTGGGATCTGTTGATGCGCCAATGACCGCAATGCTGTTTGGCGCCATGAGCTTTCTGACTGCGTCCGTCATGTCACGACCCTATGCTTGACTGGCCACTGCGGCTTTATTTAAAAACGCCATCACCGCAGCTCGGTGTTCAGCACTTGTGTAGCAAATGCCCTGGGCCTGACTGCCTTGAGCAAAGACTTGAGCTGACGTCGTCTCGAACGTTTGGTTGAGAATGGTTTTGCCCAGCGCCAAAGCCGTCGGTGACCCCTTGCTTAATTCTGCAGCCCATGTTTGAGCGTCTCGCACAAGCGTCCCTGCGCTCGCGATGCGATCGATAAGACCGAGACGGCACGCTTCATCAAAGTCGACTGGCTTACCTGAAAAAATCAACTCCTTCGCTTTTGCCAAGCCTACGCGTCGGGGTAAAAAGTACATCCCGCCGCCATCAGGAATGATGCCGCGATTGATATAAGACCAGGTGAAATTCGCGGCTTCGCTGGCAATAATAAAATCACATGCCAGCGCGGTATCAGCACCCAGACCCGAGGCAGATCCGTTGACGGCCGCAATGACGGGCTTGGGCATTGTATGCAACAGAGACACCGCATGATGGACACGTTGTTGCCGGTGCCAGCCATTGAAACCGATCTCGCCGGGAGGCGCTTTCATGCGTTTTTCCATGCCTGAGATGTCTCCCCCTGCACAAAACCCCTTGCCCCGTCCAGTGAGCACCAGCGCACGAATATCTTTGGTGGCGGTAATCATTTCCAGCGCCTCAATAAGTTCACTTCGCATATCGTCATTCATAGCGTTGCGCTTGTCAGGCCGGTTTAGATAAAGTGTGGCGATACCCTCTTGCACGGTCAAATCAATTAGGGTGAAGCTCATCTCAATTCCTTCAGTGATTGGTTCAGTTTTGAATTTGGGTTCAATGATGTGCGGGTTAGTCTTCGGTGATGTGAGCGTCTTTGATGACTGCTCGCCAACGCACCTCTTCGGCTTTCTCGAACTGGTCGAAATCTTGGGGTGTCCCTGTTTTAATCACGAGTCCTTCGCTTTCCACCTGGTTTTTGAAATTGCCGGACTGCGCTGCCCGGGTAATCACGGTGTTCAGTCGATCGATCACGTCCTGGGGGGTACCCGCAGGCGCAAAGACGCCATACCAACTGCCCGCCGAGTAGCCCGGTACGCCACTTTCAGCAATCGTGGGTACTTTGGCTAGTACTGTACTGGATGATCTATCGATTGTTGTCACGCCGAGTGCACGTAGCTTGCCTGACTCGATCAAATTGCCAACGGCCGAGGAGGTCGCGAACATCATATCGACTTGACGCCCCATTAAGTCGGTCAACGCTGGAGCGGCGCCTTTGTACGGAACATGCAATAACGTCGTCCCCGAGAGGGAGGCAAACAATTCTCCTGCAAGGTGTGCAGACGTCCCGCTGCCTTGAGAGGCGTAGGATAGTTTCCCTGGATTCGCTTTTGCAGCCGCTAGCAATTGGTTGACCGTTCGATAGGGGCTGGCAGTGGCCACCACTAAAACGTTGGGCGAGATGCCGATTAAGCAAATGGGCGCAAAATCTCTATCTTGGCTGTACGGCAATTTGGCTTTGAGGCTTGAATTAACGGCATGGGCGAAGGTAGCCATGACTAGGGTGTATCCGTCGGGCTTGCTCTTCGCGAGCGCGTCAGTGCCAATAATCGTGCCGCCGCCCGGCTTATTTTCAATGATGACGGTTTGATGCAATTCGTCGGTCATGGCGCCACCGATCACACGCGCTATCAGGTCGGTACCGCCTCCTGCGGCAAACGGCACAATCAATTTAATAGGGCGGTCGGGATAGGCAGCCAATGCCAGGGTAGTGACCGCAGAGGTTGCGAGCACCAAAAGACTCTGCCAAATATGACGAAGTAGCGCGAAGAAAGACAAGCTCATTCTCGATCAGTAAAGTTGTTCAAAGGATGTGCTGTCAGTATGCGGCTTTGTCGAACAGAATCTATGATTTAATTCCACCAGATGGAATTAAAAAAAGACTACGACACCGCCAACCGATCGCTTCTCAGAGGGATCGAAATCCTGCGTTGCTTCAAACCAGGGATGGGTTTGCTGGGAAACGGTGAGATTTCAGAAAGAACGGGTCTGCCAGCCTCAACGGTTAGTCGCTTAACTCAAACACTCGTTCAAGCGGGGTTTTTAGAGCACGACTCACAGCAGGCTGCGTATCGGTTGGCTCCCCCTGTACTTAGTCTGGCGCGTGCATTTAAGACGGCGTCAACCGCCTTAGCCGTTGCCGAACCGTTAATGCGCACCGTGTCAGAAAGCTTAAAATTAAACGTCGGCCTCGCGGTCGCGGATCGTCTTGAAATGGTTTACCTTGAATCGATTCGCTACACGAGAAGTGTGGCGCTGCGAACGGTCGCGTCTGGTCAGCGGGTACCCATCGAACGAACGTCGCTGGGTCAGGCTTGGATTGCGCACTTAGATCCGCGCTCAAGGGCCGAACTATTGGCAGCACTAAGGCGACAAAAACTAAAAAACTGGATTCACATCGAGAATGAAATCAGCAACGCAATACAGTCTGTTGCTAACAAGGGCTATTGCACGGCGTCTTGGTTGCCCGAAGTTTCGGCAATTTCAACCCCCGTTCGGCTGTTAAATGGTGTGCGGGCTTCACTTAATTTAAGCACATCGCCTGATCGGATGCTGAAAGACGGGATTGAGATTTATGCGTCGGATTTGCTCGAACTAAAACATAAAATAGAAACCACGTTGCACCGAGATTAACGATCACGTTAAGCGGTTAAGCGATACAAGCGTTGCGGATTTTCGATCATGAGTCCATGTATTGACAGGATGCCTTGCGTCAAGTATTCGAGGCCAGCCAGGCCGAGTTTCACAAGGCCATCGACCGAACGTTCTTTTGGTTGATGACAGCAAATTACGGATCTTTGATGGGTTTGGTGGGGTTTCTAGGCAAGCATTTTGTCGAAAACCTGACCCGTTAGCATGGCTTCATGCCATTCTGCAGCTGTTTTCAGTATGATGCTGTAAGCCAGCGCTAGCTCGGCTCGAGTTGTAACACTTTGTTCAACTTTGTTAACAGATCCATTCTCCGCTTCTGAGCATCATCTCTATGATTTCATCGAAAACAGCGTTGCCTTTTCGCACCATTTTGCTGGGAACCCTGGTCGTACTGATGGCAATGGGTACGCGAGCAACCTTTGGTTTGTTCATTCAGCCCATGGGGCTAGCGCATGGATGGGGGCGCGAGATTTTTTCGATGGCGTTCGCTTTGCAAAACCTGACGTGGGGGTTTGGCGCAATTGGTGCTGGCATGATGGCGGATCGACTCGGCTCAGGCCGCACGATCGCGATGTGTGGCGCGCTGTACGCCGTCGGTTTGATCGCCAGTCGGTTTGCGATGACGCCGACTCAGCTCTACATGAGTGCCGGTTTTCTGGTGGGTCTCGGGCAGGCTGGGACGACGTTTGCAGTTATTCTTCCGGTGATTGCCCGAACGGTTGCGCCTTCTTCACGAAGCACGGCGATGGGGATTGCGAGCGCGGGTGGTTCGTTAGGCCAGTTTCTGGTGGTCCCGACAGGTCAGTTCCTGATCACGAATCTTGAATGGACGGGTGCTTACTGGGTTCTGGCCCTGTTTGTTTCTGTGTCTTTGCCTTTATCATGGTTTTTGAGAGGTAAGCCAGAGCAAGCAGAGGGTTCGGGGCCTAGGCAATCCATGTTGTCAGCAATTAAACAAGCATTCAGGCACCCGAGTTTTCATTTGATCTTCTGGGGCTATTTTGTTTGTGGATTTCACACGGCCTTTATCACGCTGCACCTTCCGTCCTTCGTCGTCGACGCGGGTCTCAATGCTGGGACAGGTGCGGTAGCCATTGGATTGATTGGCCTATTCAACGTGATAGGTTCGTTTAGTGCCGGCAAGCTGGGTGGTATCTACAGTAAGAAAAACCTGCTCGCGATTATTTATGCGATGAGAGCGTTGGGTATTCTGTGGATATTGTGTATGCCCATGAGCGTTTGGGTGGTCTATGTCTTCGCTGGTTGGATGGGATTGTTTTGGCTCGGCACTGTTCCGCTGACCCAAGGTTTAATCGGACAAATTTACGGTATGCAATTTGCCGCGACGTTATCTGGCATTGTTTTTCTTGGCCACCAACTCGGCAGCTTCACTGGGGTGTGGTTAGGCGGTCGTATCCAGGCGGTAACGGGCAGCTATGATTTAGTCTGGTGGATGGGCATTGCACTGGCATTGATGGCTGCTGTCCTTTGCCTGCCCGTCCGAGAAAAGCCACTCGGCGTTAAACCCTCCTCGGTCATGGCCTAGTCCGCTGCGTGTACCGATGCGAGTGAGAAACCTAGATCGTGAACAGGTAAAGAAAAGCTGGGTTCACTTTGCCGGTTATCTGTTGTTGTCGTTGGTCCTTGCCGTTGGTCTGTGGGCGTACACCAGCCCTGAAATGAGCCTTCACTGGGATAGCATCGCATCGATGTGCGGTTTTTAAGATGACCGATTTGCGTGTGGATCTGGCGATGCTGGGCGACGTTGAGCTTGATGCCTTGACAGGCGATACGGCTCGATCGACCGTCGTCCTCACCATTAACAATCGCCAGAGTCGTCGCTTGAGGACGTCCATGGCTGCTACGATGATAACGCCCGGCACAGTCATCGAAGTACCTACCGTGATGCCTTGGTCAAATTGGTTGCCTCACCTGTTGAGACAGGCAAGCTTTGAGGCTGACTTAGCTTCACCGGCAGCCGTTCTTGATAGCTTTGGGGCACTGGCGCTATGGGTGAAGACGATTGAAGAGGCAGAGGGCGAACAACGATTGTTGGATGTCAATCAAGCTGCAAAGTTAGCTCAACAGGCAGATACGCTGATCGATGATTGGGCGATAGAAGTCGCAGCAGAGGAGAGCACTGAAGAGCATGAAACGTTCTGTCGCTGGCAGGACTGTTATCGTCAGCAGCTTCATTCGATAGGCGCGCTTGATCGCAATACCTTGGTTCAACGGGTATTGTCATTGATTCAAGCGCGGGCTATAGGCTTGCCTAAAACGCTTGTTTTGGCTGGCTTTTCCGAGCTTTCGCCTCGGATGGTAGACGTACTAACTGCGTTGCAAGCACAAGGGGTTTCGTTAAGAAGGCTGACAGAACGAGCGCGCGTTGTCCAAACGCCAAGTTGTATAGTGCTTGAAACACATCAGGATGAATGGACGGCAGCTGCTCGCTGGGCAAAAGAACGTCTGCAATCTGATCCCCAGGGAAAGTTTGCAATCATCGCTGTCAGTCTTGACATGGACGCACCCTACGCAAGGCGCACGCTCGACGATGTACTTACGACAGACGTGGGCGTTCTACCCTATAACGTTGCAGTGGGTAGACCGCTGAGCGAATGGGTGCTGGGCCGAGCTATGTTGTTATGGCTTAAAACATTTGCACAGTTCTCTACTGCCTTGACGACATCCCCAAGGGATTTAGGTGCTGCCTTACTGGTGGGGCACTGTGCAGGCCATGCGGCTGAAGCCGGCACTCGCGCTGCGATTGACGTTCGCTGGCGCAATGCTGAAGAGCTCAGCATCACGCTGCAAGCCTGGCAAAAGCACATTGAAGTCGCCGAACAGCTGGCTACTGGTTGGAATATGGCGTTTCAGCAGTGGCAGAACGGTGAAACGCGGATGAATTGCCTGGGTTGGGGGCAACGATTCCGTCGCACGCTGGGGTTGCTCGGCTTCCCCGGGGAACGAACACAAAGTTCTGTGAATTACCAAGTAACAGAAGCGCTCGACACGTTAATTGATCGTTTCGCTCGGTTGAGTGCGACGCTTGGGGCCATTGATGCCCATGAGGCACTGTCTTGGTTGAGTCGTTTGGCGCGCGCCAGTATATTTCAACCGCAACACGATGCTGCCTCCCGGTTGGATGTACTTGGTTTGCTGGAAGCTGAGGGTGGGGATTGGGATGCCGTGTGGCTACTGGGATTGTCAGACGAAGCGTTTCCTGCAGCGCCCAATCCAAACCCATTTATTCCGGTGTCGGCACTGTCTCGAAGTTCAGCGCCCAGATCAACGGCTGAGCGTGAACTTCAATGGGCTCAACGCATGTTTGAACACCTCTGCTCTGTGGCGCCGGTCATCATGACCAGTTGTGCCAGCCGCGACGGCGAGCGAGAACTTCGGCCGTCACCCGTTCTTCAGCGAGCTATCAAATTTAAGAACGACTGGATCCAGGCTTCTGCTCAAAGCGTGCTGCTGGAATTAGAAACGTTTGAAGATCAACAAGGGCCGGCCGTTGCGGACGGCGAGAAGATTAAAGGCGGCGCTAATTTACTAGTGACCCAGGCACGCAATCCGTTGTGGGCGTTTTTTCAATATCGTCTCGGCGTTAAAGGGCTAAAGCCGTACGCTGAAGTGCCATCTAAAACGATACGAGGCAGCTTCATTCACAAAGTGCTTGAGCGGCTTTGGTCAGAATTAAAGGATCAAAATGCGTTAAGCAGTCGTATTGCTGACGATTCTCTGCATGATTTATTAAGAGACATTGCGACTGAGGCGGCCCACTCAGCTTTAGCTCAACTACCCAAGCGCTTGCAACAAATGGAAATCGAACGAGACCTTCCGTTGATTCGTCAATGGCTTGAAATAGAGTCTCAGCGTGTTCCGTTTCAAGTAAAAGGGGTTGAAGTGACTCAACAGTTGAGTCTCGGTGCTCACCAACTTGAGCTGGTGATTGATCGGATTGATTTGCTGGAAGATGGCACGCAAGTCATCATTGATTACAAGTCGAGTAGTGTCTTGACGTCTGTGCTGAAGGATTGGGATGGTGAGCGGCCGGTGAATGTTCAATTGCCAATTTACGCAGGTATTTTGGTCGAACAAGCCAACGATGCTAAGAGCGTGGCCGCCCTGATGCTGGTGCAAATACATTCAAAACAAACGCACGACATCGATCGTGATAAGACGAAAAGTGTGTCAGGGCTAGCGAGTGCTGATATTGGCATTGCTGGCTTGCTTGTCTTGCCTCACGAAAAAGAGTTTTCGGGTCGAAACTGGGAAAGCGCGATGACCAAGTTGCAGCAAGATGTTCAGGTGCTGATTCAAGAGTTCGTTTCAGGCTGCGCACGCAATGAATCCCTGGGTAAAGATGACCTGACCTATTGCGACATCAAACCCTTACTGCGTTGCTATGATCGCGATGAGGATGCAGATGGCTGAGCAGCAACCGCAAGATGCGCTGGCTCGTGCGCAGGCAATTGACCCTAGATATTCTTTTATTGTCCAGGCACCTGCTGGTTCGGGCAAAACCGAATTACTGACGGATCGAATTCTCGCGCTGTTAGCGACCGCATCCAGACCCGAAGAAATCATTGCGATCACGTTCACGCGCAAGGCGGCTGCGGAAATGCACGCGCGGGTGCTCAAAAAATTAGAGCTTGCGCGTGACAACGTTGAACCTAAAACCAGCTATGAGCAACGCAGCCTCACCCTGGCAAAGGCTGCCTTGGCACGCAGCGAAGAACAATGCTGGCAGCTGCTTGACCACCCAGCGCGGTTGTCAATTAAAACCATTGACTCGCTCTGTGCAAGTCTGGTGCGCAGCATGCCTTGGCGGTCTGGGCTGGGTGGGATGCCTAGGGTTGCAGAGGACCCTAATGAGCACTATCTCGCGGCTGCAACAGAGGTCTTTAACGCCGTCGACAGCAAACCTTCGGTCGCCAAGTTGCTTGACCACATGGATGTAGACGTTCAGGCGGCCTGCAGTGCTGTGGCAAAAATGCTCTCGCAAAGAGATCAATGGATGACATTGTTACCGACCAAGCTCGACGACAAGGACCGAACCACGTTAGAGCATCATTTCGCTCAAGCAGTTAATGAAGAACTCTCAAATATCCCCGCTTTGATGCCGATGGGGTACGCGCAAGAACTAGCCCCCTTGATTCGGCAAGCGGTGGCCAATCTGTCGACCAGCGAAAAATATCAAGCGGCCTACCAGCAGCTGCACTGTTTGCAGGATTGGGATGGGCAAGCGTTCAGAACTGATTGCTCTGATTTGCCTCGTTGGCGAGCCTTGGCTGAATTGCTGATCACAGGCTCAGGCACCGTCAGAAAAGTCATCAATGCGAGGCATGGCTTTGAACCTAAGACGGACTATTGCAGGGACTTTAACGCCTGGCTAGCCAGCAACGGCGGTGGAGACGAGCCAGCATGGGCACAAGCCCTGAATGCATTGGATCACCTGGTTGATGCAAAGTTTTCTGAGGCGCAGTGGGAGATCCTCAAGGCTCAGTTTGAATGCCTGTGGTCAGCTGTCGCTCACCTCAATATCCGATTTTCAGCCTTCGGCGAGGTGGATTTTACAGAGATCGCACAACGAGCGCTTTACGCGCTGGGTCATGCAGAAGATCCCACTGAGCTGCTGCTGAAGCTTGATTCGAGCATCCGGCATTTACTGATCGATGAGTTTCAAGATACCAGTTACACCCAACTTGAGTTGCTAAAGGGACTTACCTCTGGTTGGCAGGAGGGTGACGGCCGGACGCTGTTTTTAGTTGGTGATCCCATGCAATCGATCTATCGGTTTCGTAAAGCCGAAGTCGGCCTGTTTCTAAAAGTACGCGACGAGGGTTTGGGTGATTTGCAGCTCACGCCATTGCAGTTAACCGATAATTTTCGGTCCAGAGCGGGCATCGTGAGTTGGGTGAATTCGATGTTCACCAACGTTTTCCCTAAACAAGATGATCTGCTGGGTGGTGCCATCAAGTACGCGCCGTCGGTTGCTTTCAATGAAGGTGATGCTGAGCCGGCGGTACGTGAACACTTCATTATTTCGGATGATATTCAAGCGCCGACGAGGCAGCTTATTGGTCTGGTGAAAGGAGCTTTGGCGGCTGCGCCTGATAGCGAGCACCCCGTGGCAATTTTGGTGCGGACGAGGTCTAACTTGCGCGGCGCTACTGAACTGTTGGCCAAAGAGAAGTTGCCTTATCGGGCTGTCGAACTAGTCACCTTGAATCAAAGGGCCTATGTTGTTGACCTTGTACAAATCGTCCGTGCGCTTTGCCACGTCGGTGATCGAGCGGCGTGGTTGGCTGTGTTGCGGTCACCGTATTGCGGATTGACCCTGTCGAGCTTACACGCTTTGTTTGCCGGCGACAGGCGAGCCGTGATTGATATTTTAGAAGATGTGTTGGCGAAAGATCGTGATACGAGTCTTAGCCGGGCCGAGCAACTACTTGAGCCAGATCAATACGCCAGGCTGGTGTTTGTTGGCCAAGTCTTGATTGCAGCGGTTCGCGAAGAGACCGCGGAAGTGTTTGCTCGTCAGGTACAACGCGTCTGGTTGCAGCTCGGCGGGCCAGGGCTTGCTCGACAATCGGGTGATCTAAGCGACGCAGAAAGTGTCTTCAGGCTGATTGAACGACTTGCCCCCTACGGTGGTTTGGATCTGGACGTCTTTGAATTGCGCCTGACCAAGTTGTATGCATCGTCAGATGAGCAAAATGCTGACGCGTTAGACGATGGGCGATCTAAGGGTGTCATCGAGGTGATGACCATGCATAAATCTAAAGGATTGCAGTTTGACACCGTGATTCTTTTTGGCTTGCATGAAAAGGCAAAAGGTGATGACACACCGCTCGTGCGAGTTGAAAACGTTGATGGCCGTTTGCTCGTTGGCCCCATCAAATCCAGAGCAGAGGATACGGCTGACCCGTACTCCAATTTTTTGGGACAGCGAGAAAAACGTCGCGCAAGTCATGAGGTAGACCGGCTTCTGTATGTCGCGGCGACCCGCGCCAAAAAGATACTTCATTTGGTTGCTCGGGTAAAAGTCAATCCTAAGGACTCGACGATGGTAGCAGCACCCGAAGCGTCGAGTTTGCTGGCAAGGTTGTGGCCGTTTGTTCAGCAACCTGAGCCATCGCCTGAGCAACAGACGCAGGATATCCAAGCGCCAATGCCATTCCATCGCGTAGCTACGCTGCAGCGACGAGCGATCGTCCCAGTGATGCCGTTGGCGCAAGGGCCCGCGAGACCTCCTGTTGACCAAGACGACAACGGTATGCGTAAGAACAACCAAGCGTTTGTTTGGGGGGCAGAACCGGGTCGCGAAAGGCTGGTTGGCAGCGTCGTGCACGAATGGTTGGCTTATATCGGCGAGAGCGGTCTTGGACGCTGGACGACCGAACGCGTCGTCGGCAAGGCCGAGACGATTGCGCGTCAGTTGAGCGCCAGTGGATTAAGCCCTGAACAGTCGAATATCGGGGCCCAAGAAGTTGTCGAAATTTTGAAGGCGATGTTGACCCATGATCGTGGGCGACGCTTACTTGGATCAATGGCAGCAAGACGTGAGTGGGCTTTGCTCGATGAAACAGGTAAAGTTTCAATCATGGATCTGGCGCTGGATGCAGGCGATCACTGGTTGGTTGTGGACTACAAAACCGGCAGACCTGCCCAAGCAGAGCCGGTGTCAGTGTTTGAACAAAAAATGCTTGCCCGCTATAAACCTCAGTTGCAACGATACTGTGAACAGCTCTTTGCGTTTGATGGACGCCCGGCGAAGGCTGCCCTGTACTTCCCGATAGATGATCTTTGGGTAGAAATGGATTAGCCCTGTTAGAATGCTGGCTGGCGGGCCCCTTCGCATGGCTCGGCGGCAAACCTGGTCAGGTCGGGAACGAAGCAGCCATAGTCGTGCAGAGTTAGTGCCGAAGTCAGGCTCGCCTCCCTCTTTTTGTCGGTGTTAAGCAACGCCCATGTCATATCTCGTTTTAGCCCGTAAGTGGCGCCCTCGCACCTTTGAGACCCTGGTTGGCCAGGATCACGTTGTGCGGGCGCTCACGCATGCCCTCACGACCCAACGTCTTCATCACGCCTGGTTGTTTACCGGTACCCGTGGGGTCGGGAAGACCACGTTATCGCGAATTCTGGCTAAATCCCTGAACTGTGAAATCGGCATTACGGCCACCCCCTGTGGCGCCTGTCAGGCTTGTGTCGAAATCGACGCTGGTCGTTTCATTGATTATGTCGAACTGGATGCTGCCTCTAATCGTGGCGTCGACGAGATGACACAGTTGCTTGAGCAAGCCGTCTATTCCCCGAGCTCTGGCCGTTTCAAGGTATACATGATCGATGAGGTGCATATGCTCACCGGGCATGCGTTTAACGCCATGTTAAAGACCCTCGAAGAACCGCCGGCACACGTCAAGTTCATTTTGGCAACGACTGATCCGCAAAAGATCCCGGTCACTGTGCTTTCACGCTGCCTACAGTTCAATCTCAAGCAAATGTCGGGTGAGTCAATTGTTGGGCATTTGCAGTTTGTCTTGGGGCAAGAAAATATCCCGTTTGAGCTACCAGCGTTGCGCATGCTCGGTCAAGCGGCTTCTGGATCAATGCGCGATGCACTGTCTTTGACGGATCAGGCTATTGCCTATAGCGCAGGCGACTTGACCGAGGTCTCTGTTCGAGGGATGTTGGGGACAATCGATCAAAAACATTTGATTCGTCTGCTCGATGCCTTACGTGCTGGGCAAGCCGGGGCTGTGCTCGAAATTGCTGATGAATTGGCCACCCGGGGGCTGTCATATCGGGCAGCGCTGGCCGATCTCGCAATACTGTTGTCTCGTATTGCCATTGCACAAAGAGTGGGTAAAGTGGCTGACGAGTCAGATCCTTTGACCGATGATATCCGCCGGCTTTCGCAAGTGTTGCCTCACGATGCCGTTCAACTCTTTTATACCGTTGCCGTACATAGCCGGTCTGAGTTAGCGATTGCGCCGGATGAGTATGCCGGATTTGTGATGTCATGCTTGCGTATGTTGTCGCTTTATTCAGATCCATCAGCAGACACTCGTGCGACGACGGGCAACTCGAGCGTCGTTGCGGCTGAGGCTCAGTCGCCTGCCCCCGCGCAACCGCAAACCGCACCCACGCAAGCCGCACCCACGCAAGCCGCACCCACGCAAGCCACACCCACGCAAGCCGCACCCACGCAAGCCGCACCCACGCAAGCCACACCCAGGCAAGAGGTGCCACCTCCTCCTCGTGCGCAGGTCATTTCAGAGGTAGCTCAAGACGAACCACCTGCGTGGGTAACTGCTGCGTTTGAAGACACGATTGAGGCTGCGACAGATCCTGTCATCGAGCAGATCATCGACGCGACCATGTCACCGGCTGGTGAAGCACAGATAGTTGAACCAACGTCCAATCTGGCTGACGTGGCAATCAAAATGGATCAGCCTTGGGCTAGTTTATCGGCCTCATTGCAACTGTCTGGCATGGCGGCTCAACTTTCCAGACAATCTGAGTTCGTGAGCGTTTCGGGTAACACGTTGACCCTTAAAGTGGCGACGAAAGCGTTGTCTGAGGGGGCCGCTGTTGATCGGCTGAAATCTGCCTTGTCAGCTTATTTCGGTGTCAACGTGCAATTGCGCTTTGAAATTGGGGCTGGGTCTGGGCTATCTGCCCACGCCATCGATGTTGCTGCGCAGAACGCCCGCCAGAAAGCTGCAGAGGATATTGTGCAACAGGATGCGTTTGTACAAGTATTGGTCAAAGAATTTGGCGCTCAGGTGATACCGGGATCTGTTCAACCTGGCCCGACACTTCAGTAACTTCAATCTTATCTGGAAAAATAATCATGATGAAAGGACAAATTGCTGGCTTGATGAAACAAGCGCAGCAGATGCAGGAAAACATGAAAAAGGCGCAAGACGCGCTGGCTGACATGCTCGTTGAGGGCGCCTCCGGCGGTGGTCTGGTGAAAGTCTCAATGAGTTGCCGACACGACGTCAAACGTGTCACCATCGATCCCACGCTGTTAGCGGATGATAAAGATATGCTTGAGGATCTTGTAGCGGCCGCATTCAACGACGCGTTGCGTAAGGCGGAAGCAACCAGTAGCGAAAAAATGGCGTCCGTGACTGCCGGAATGCCATTGCCCCCCGGGATGAAGTTGCCGTTCTGATGGTGTCTCGTCTTTCAGAGCCTCAATCGCTGTTGGCTTTGGTCGAAGCGCTTCGTCGCCTGCCTGGTGTTGGTGAGCGGACGGCGAGCCGCATGGCATACCATCTGTTGCAACACGATCTGCAGGGCGCGCAACACCTTGGCCTTGCACTGAGTCATGCAGTGGCGCAACTTCGTCACTGTGAACAATGCAATAGTTTCACCGAATCCACCCTGTGTGGTACTTGTCAGCACCCCGAACGTGATTCAAGCTTGCTCTGTGTTGTTGAGACACCCGCTGACCAAAACTCGATTGAAGCGACACATGGCTACGCCGGGTTGTACTACGTTCTGATGGGGCGCCTGGCGCCCCTTGAAGGCATGGGCCCCACTGAACTCGATTTTGACCGCGCGCTGGCGCGAGCGACGAACGGTGTCGTCAAAGAAGTCATTCTTGCCACCAGTTTCACCGCGGAAGGTGAGACAACGGCTCATTACCTCTCCGAAGCCTTGAGATCTAAGGGATTAAAAGTCACTCGTCTAGCGCGAGGGGTGCCAGCGGGCAGTGAACTCGAATATGTCGATGCCGGCACGGTTGCGTGGGCGCTCATGGAGCGAAAACCCACCTAGACCAGTCTCGCGAGGTTAAGCGTGGGTTGCGATTTCCCTAAGGGTAAACGGCTAGGCAAATCAGAGAGACGTTATGCTCAAATAAGGACAGAAAAATTTAGAGAGGCTGATATGTCCATTTCACGCAGACAATTGATCAAATTAGCAGGTTCAGCGAGCCTTTTTTCGTTCGCGCCAGGTCTGGTGCTCGCGCAAAAGCTCGAAAAACCCAGCGTCCATATCGCGGTGGGCGGCAAAGTGGGCACCTACTATCAAGCACTGTCAATTGCCGAGCAACTCGGCTATTTCAAAGACGAAGGCTTAGACGTCAAAATTTCCGATTTCGCGGGCGGGTCAAAAGCGCTACAAGCGGTAGTTGGTGGTAGCGCAGATGTGGTCTCAGGGGCCTTTGAACACACCATTAATCTGCAGGCGAAAGGGCAGTTTTTTAGATGTGTTGTGCTGCAGGGACGCTGTCCCATGATGACACTGGCAGTCTCTCGAAAGAACATGCCAAACTTCAAAACTGGCGCAGACTTGCGAGGCAAGAAAATTGGTGTCACCGCACCTGGGTCTTCAACCAATATGCTGGCAAGTTTTTATCTGGCGAAAAATGGTCTCAAAGCGACCGATGCTTCGTATATCGGGGTGGGTACAGGCGCTGGTGCCATTTCAGCAATTAAGGAAGGCAATATTGATGCCATCTCTAATCTCGATCCAGTCATCACTGCACTTGAAGAGTCAAATGATATTCAGGTCATTGTAGACACTCGCCGCATGAAAGACTCTGCGGAGATCTTTGGCGGCAACATGCCTGCTGGTAGCCTGTATTTGCCGCAAAGTTATATTGACGCCAACCCTAAGACAGTTCAGGCGTTGGTTAATGCGATGGTGCGCGCGGATAAATGGATTGTCAAAGCTGGCCCTGCGGCAATCACTAAGGCGTTACCATCGAGCTACTTTCAGGGCCAACCCGACCTCTATACGAAAGCAGTTGAAAAGTGCATGGAGGCAATGTCTCCCGATGGTTTGATGCCAGCCGATGGCCCTGCGACCGCGTTAAAAGCGCTAATTGCCTTCAGTAACGATGTTCGTGACGCCAAAATCGATCTCGACAAAACATGGACCAATGACTTTGCCCAACTGGCGAACCAGAAATATCCTGAGGTGAAAGTCTAACTGACACACGATTCACTCTGATTGTCGCCGTCGAGATTTTGTTGAATATGAATCAGTCTCTTGCACCCGCCTTATCTTTAAAAGACATCACTTGCACGTTCGTATCTCGTGATGATCCGAAGGCAAGATATACCGCTGTCGCCAACACAACGCTGAATGTCGCACCGGGTGAGTTCGTGTCGGTTGTCGGACCGACGGGTTGCGGCAAGTCAACCCTGCTTAACGTGGGCGCTGGCTTGCTCAATCCTTCAACCGGGACGGTCGAGATCTTTGGCGAGCCATTGCAGGGCATTAATAGGCGCGCTGGCTACATGTTTCAAGGTGAGGCGTTGTTGCCTTGGCGCTCTGCTTTGGCTAACGTCACCGCCGGGTGCGAGTTTGCGGGTATGCCGAAGGCGCAGGCACAGGAAGAGGGGCGCTTGTGGCTTAAACGAGTTGGTCTCGGTGGGTTCGAAGACCGTTATCCACATCAAATGTCTGGAGGAATGCGCAAGCGTGCGATGTTGGCGCAAACGTTGATTCGCGACCCTGACATCATTTTGATGGATGAGCCATTCTCGGCGTTGGACATCCAAACTCGGCAATTGATGGAAAATGAAGTGCTGGAGTTGTGGATGGCCAAGCGCAAAGCGGTGCTCTTTATCACCCACGATCTGGATGAAGCCATTGCCATGAGTGACAGGGTCGTCGTGTTATCGGCAGGCCCGGGGACTCACCCAATCGGAGAGTTCGTCATCGACTTGCCTCGACCTAGAGATGTCGCCGAAGTGCGGATGCAGCCGCGCTTTATGGAATTACACACCGCCATTTGGGCGGTATTGCGTGAAGAAGTATTGAAGGGCTATGCCCAGCAAAAGCGGGCGTAACATGTGGGCGTTCATGAAACCAAATTCAAAACTATCGCTGCGCGTGTGGCAACTGGCAATACTGGTCGTCCTATTGGTCGTATGGCAAATCGCCTCCCAAGACCAGAAAATTGCTTTCTTTTTTGGCAAACCGTTGGGCGTTTGGCATCGAATTTGGGATTGGTTTTTTGCAAATGGCGATATCTATAGCCATTTGGCGATTACGTTGACTGAGACGATCCTCGCTTTTTTTATTGGCACATCATCTGGGCTGGGTGTGGGGCTTTGGCTTGGGCTCTCGCCGATGGCCAGCACCATTCTAGATCCGTTTATCAAAGCGGCGAACTCGATGCCTCGAGTCATTCTGGCACCGATTTTTGCCATGTGGTTTGGTCTGGGCATCTGGTCAAAAGTAGCGTTGGCCGTCACGCTCGTCTTCTTTATCGTCTTCTTCAACGTCTACCAAGGGGTACGCGAAGTCAGTCCAACGCTGTTGGATAATGCCCGAATGCTGGGAGCAGACAGACGTCAATTACTCAGACAGGTGTATTTGCCGTCAGCCACGAGCTGGGTTTTCTCAAGCCTTCATACCTCAGTGGGTTTGGCTTTTGTTGGTGCGGTGGTGGGTGAGTATCTTGGCTCTGCTTCAGGCGTGGGGTATCTGATCCTGCAAGCCGAAGGCAGTTTGGATGTTGATACCGTGATCGCCGGCATTATTGTCTTGACTGCATTTGCCGTGATTCTGGACACCCTTGTGGGTGCCCTTGAAAAGCATTTAATGAAGTGGCAACCTAAGTCCGGCGAAACTGAGAAACTTTAATCAAGTCGTCCAGTTTGCGCGAGTCGGCGACAAAAGCGCGGATTCCCTCAGACAGTTTGTCGCTGGCCATCGCATCTTCGTTCATCGCGAATCTGAAGTGTTTTTCATCGATCGTCAATTTGGCTGGCTTGTGCCTTAGCGCGAAGTCAGCGTTGAGTCGTGTTGTGACTTCGCCTTGTGTGTCTTGTAACTGGCGCAGCAATTCGGGGCTGATGGTGAGCAGATCGCAACCCGCCAGTGAGAGGATCTGACCCGTATTTCTAAAACTCGCGCCCATGATCTCTGTAGAAATGTCGAAAGTTTTGTAATAAGCGTAGATACGAGAGACGGAATTGACGCCTGGATCGTTGTCCCCCGACTGAGCCGCTTCATCCCACCGGTCACCTTGAGATTTCTTGGCCCAGTCGTAAATTCGGCCCACAAAGGGTGAAATCAACTGCACTTTCGCCTCGGCACAAGCCACGGCCTGTACCAATGAGAACAGAAGCGTCAGGTTGCATCGTACGCCTTCAGTCTGTAAGACACGCGCGGCTTCGATGCCTTCCCAGGTTGCGGCGATTTTGATCAAGACGCGGTTTCTCGAAAATCCGGCACTTTCGTACAGCCCGATGATGCGGCGAGCGCGTTCGACCGTTGCCCTTGTGTCAAACGAAAGCCTGGCGTCAACTTCTGTTGAAACCCGACCCGGAACGATCTTGAGAATTTCACTGCCGAACGCAACCAGCAGATGATCGACTAACTCATCTGTCTCTGCCTCGGGGTGGGCGATCACGCAGCGATCCAGCAGTGGACGGTAGGCTTGCTGTTGCACCGCTTTCAAAATAAGGGACGGGTTCGTGGTGGCGTCTGTCGGTTGGTATTGTTTCATGGCTTCAAAATCACCGGTATCGGCCACGACGGTGGTGTGAGTGCGAAGTGAGTCGAGTAAACTGGGCATCGGCTATAATTCCAAGGTTTGCTTACAGATTTTTGAGACCGGGGTGATTGTGTTGTCAAGACTATTTTCAGAGGTGGCTGGTGTGGCCACTGGTGGATTCTATCGGTTTCCACCTGCAATTCTAGCCTTGGCGGATGGCACCGTGTTCAGAGGGGTGTCGATTGGTGCCCCGGGCCATACAGTAGCCGAGATTGTTTTCAATACGGCGATGACGGGCTATCAAGAGATTTTGACGGATCCAAGCTACAGCGGGCAGGCCGTGACCCTGACCTATCCTCATATTGGTAACACGGGTATCAATCGAGAGGACGTCGAGTCAAACAAAGTACATGCAGCCGGGTTGATCGTTCGTGATTGCCCCGCACGTGTTTCAAATTTCCGGGCCACACAATCTTTGCCAGACTACCTGAAGGATCAGGGGGTGGTAGCCATCGCTGAAATTGATACGCGCAAGCTCACGCGCATTCTTCGTGAGGGCGGTGCGCAGGGTGGCTGCATTCTTGTGGGTGACGATGTTGAAAAAGCATTGGCGCTGGCGCGGGGTTTTTCTGGGATGGCCGGGCAAGATCTTGCCAAGGTAGTATCTTCAACCGAGGTGTCAACTTGGACAGAATCAGTTTGGCATCTGACCACAGGTTTTGGCAGCTTTGACGAGGTGGCAAAAGCCAAAGCTGGCGAGCACTTGCCACACGTTGTTGCTTACGACTTTGGCGTTAAATCCAATATTTTGCGGTTACTCACTGAGCGTGGCTGCCGGATCACGGTAGTGCCTGCGCAGACGACGGCAGACCAAGTCCTTGAACTGAAACCAGATGGGGTGTTCTTATCCAACGGCCCTGGCGATCCAGACCCTTGCGATTACGCGATTGAAGCCACGAAGGTGTTTTTAGCCCGCAAGCTGCCAGTCTTTGGGATTTGTCTCGGTCATCAAATCATGGGCTTAGCACTGGGCGCAAAGACCGTCAAAATGAAAACCGGTCATCACGGGTCAAACCATCCCGTGCAAGATTTGGCGACCGGTCGTGTTTTCATCACGGCGCAGAATCACGGTTTTGCGGTTGACGCAGCGACGCTGCCTGCCAATGCTCGGGTGAGCCATGTTTCGTTGTTTGACGGCACCTTACAAGGATTTGAATTGACTGATCGGCCTGCTTTTTGCTTTCAGGGCCACCCCGAAGCTAGCCCCGGCCCGCACGACATCATCGTCCTGTTCGACAAATTCATGGGCCTGATGGCCAACCAAAAGTAAAGATTTCAACATGCCTAAGCGTACCGACCTAAAAAGTATCCTCATCATTGGCGCTGGCCCGATCATCATTGGTCAGGCTTGCGAATTCGATTACTCAGGCGCTCAAGCGTGCAAAGCGTTGAAAGCCGAAGGTTATCGAACCATTTTGGTCAATAGCAATCCCGCGACGATCATGACCGATCCGGAGACGGCAGATGTCACCTACATCGAGCCAATCACCTGGCAAGTCGTCGAAAAAATCATTGAAAAAGAGCGCCCAGATGCGGTTTTGCCGACTATGGGTGGTCAGACAGCCTTGAATTGCGCACTCGATCTGGATAAGTTCGGTGTGCTCAAAAAATACAATGTCGAACTGATTGGCGCCAACGCTCACGCCATTGAGAAAGCTGAAGATCGTCAGAAGTTCAAGACCGCGATGACGGCAATTGGTCTCGAATCAGCCTACTCAGGGGTTGCTCACAGCCTCGAAGAGGCCTGGGAAGTACAAAAGAAGATTGCAGCCCAGACAGCCACCAGCGGGTTCCCCGCAGTGATACGCCCAAGCTTTACGCTAGGCGGCAGTGGCGGCGGCATTGCCTACAACGCAGAAGAGTTTGACACAATTTGCCGCCGTGGTCTTGAGGCTTCGCCCACAAAAGAGCTACTCATCGAAGAGTCGTTGTTAGGGTGGAAAGAATTTGAGATGGAAGTCGTGCGCGATAGCGCGGATAACTGCATTATTGTTTGTGCCATTGAAAATCTCGACCCAATGGGTGTTCACACGGGTGACTCAATTACCGTGGCCCCAGCGCAAACCTTGACTGATAAAGAATATCAGATCATGCGTAATGCATCGATTGCTGTGTTACGAGAAATCGGCGTTGACACGGGCGGCTCTAACGTTCAGTTTGCCTTGAATCCAACCAACGGTCGCATGATTGTGATCGAGATGAATCCTCGTGTGTCGAGATCGTCTGCGTTGGCCTCGAAAGCCACCGGTTTCCCGATTGCAAAAGTGGCGGCGCGTCTTGCGGTTGGTTACACCCTGGATGAGCTTAAAAATGAAATCACGGGTGGGGCGACACCTGCGTCGTTTGAGCCAACCATCGACTATGTTGTGACCAAAGTCCCCCGGTTTGCCTTTGAGAAGTTTCCGACAGCCGATGCACGACTGACCACACAGATGAAATCCGTGGGCGAAGTCATGGCAATTGGTCGTACCTTTCAAGAGTCGTTCCAAAAGGCCTTGAGAGGTCTCGAAGTCGGCGTTGATGGATTGAATCAGAAAACCATCGACCGCGAAAAAATCCAAATTGAATTGGGTGAACCCGGACCGGACCGGATCTGGTATGTGGGTGATGCCTTTGCACAAGGCTTTACCTTAGACGAAGTCCATCAATTGACCAAGATTGACCCCTGGTTTCTGGCGCAGATTAAAGAGATCGTCGATATTGAACTCGCCCTTGAGCAGAAAACAGTGGCCGACATTGATGCGGACATCATGCGGCAACTCAAGCGTCGTGGGTTCTCCGATCGTCGGCTTGCCTTCTTGCTCGACACCTCCGAGACCGAGATGCGCAAGTTGCGTCACCAGTTCAATGTTCGCCCCGTCTTTAAGCGCGTGGATACTTGCGCCGCTGAGTTTGCGACCAATACCGCCTACCTGTACTCGACCTATGAACAAGAGTGTGAGGCCAAACCAACCGATAAAAAGAAGATCATCGTGTTGGGCGGTGGCCCTAACCGAATCGGGCAGGGGATCGAGTTTGACTATTGTTGCGTGCATGCTTCACTTGCGCTGCGTAACGATGGTTTTGAAACGATCATGGTCAATTGCAATCCCGAGACCGTTTCAACCGACTACGACACATCAGATCGCTTGTATTTTGAGCCGGTGACACTTGAAGATGTGCTTGAGATTGTTCATGTCGAAAAGCCCGTCGGTATGATTGTGCAATACGGTGGTCAAACACCACTGAAACTTGCCCGCGCCCTTGAAGCAAACGGGGTGCCGATCATTGGAACAAGCCCTGAGTCGATTGACGTGGCAGAAGATCGTGAACGGTTTCAGAAGCTGTTGCATAAACTGGGTCTGCGTCAGCCGCCCAACCGCACTGCGCGCACTGAGGGTGAAGCGTTGGCTCATGCGCAAGATATCGGTTATCCCTTGGTGGTTCGCCCCAGTTATGTCTTAGGCGGTCGTGCAATGGAGATCGTGCATGAACAGGCTGACCTAGAGCGTTACATGCGCGAAGCTGTCAAAGTCAGTAATGACTCGCCCGTTTTGCTCGATCGTTTTTTGAATAACGCCACGGAAGTCGATGTCGACTGTTTGTCTGACGGTCAACAGGTCTTCATCGGTGGTGTCATGGAGCATATCGAACAAGCGGGTGTCCACTCGGGTGACTCGGCATGCTCCCTGCCGCCTTATTCCTTGTCGCAGGACGTGATTGAAGAAATCAAACGGCAAACCGCGTTGATGGCTCGAGCGTTAAACGTCAACGGGTTGATGAACGTGCAATTTGCGGTGCAAGATGGTGATGTTTACGTGCTCGAGGTCAATCCTCGCGCGTCCCGAACCGTGCCGTTTGTCTCGAAAGCGACGGGATTACAGTTAGCGAAAATTGCAGCACGAGCGATGGCCGGCCAAAGTTTGGCCTCCCAAGGGATTACGAAGGAAGTGATTCCACACTATTTCTCTGTCAAAGAGGCGGTTTTCCCCTTTGTCAAATTCCCTGGTGTGGATACTATTCTTGGCCCTGAGATGAAGTCCACTGGCGAGGTGATGGGGGTTGGGACCAGTTTTGGTGAAGCATTCGTCAAGTCACAGCTTGCTGCCAGTGTGAAGTTGCCTGAGACTGGGGTTGCGTTCATCAGTGTTAAAAATCAGGATAAGCCGCGGGCCATTGAAGTTGCCCAAGGATTGCACAAGCTGGGCTTCAAATTAACGGCAACCCGTGGCACGGCGGCGGCCATTGCGGCGGCAGGGGTTCCTGTCACGACCGTTAATAAGGTTGCTGAAGGCCGGCCGCATATTGTGGATATGCTGAAAAATGGCGAGGTCTCACTGGTGATCAACACCGTCGAAGAGCGTCGCAATGCCATTACCGATTCACGTGCCATACGCACGCAATCGTTGGCTGCGCGCGTCACCTATTACACGACGATCGCGGGCGCTTGGGCTGCGGTTGAAGGCATGCAATATCTTCGCGAAAGCCATGGTTTAAAAGTCTATTCATTGCAAGAGCTGCACAAGTCCCTGAACTCCTGACAACGCTAACCCTGATGATGTCATGAGCGAACTACCTTACAGCAATATTCGTATCCTTGACATCAGCCAAGGCATTGCCGGCCCTTACTGTGCACACGTGCTTTGGCAGCAGGGTGCAGACGTCATTAAGGTAGAGCCACCCGCAGGCGATTGGGGGCGTTATGTCGGCACCACATCCGGTTCGCAAAGTGCCGTCTCAATTCAGTTCAATGCTGGCAAGCGCGGCTTGGCGTTGGACGCCCGTTCAGCAGCAGGTCAAAAAGTATTAATTGAACTTGCGCTACAAGCAGATGTCGTGGTGCAGAATTTTCGGCCCGGTGTTGTTAACCGTTTGGGGATGGCGTACGACACGCTGAGTAAACTTAAGCCCGATTTAATCTATGTTTCTATCAGTGGTTATGGCGATGATGGCCCGTATGCGGATTTCCCGGCGACTGACTCAGTGATGCAAGCCGACAGCGGGCTCATGGTGAGTAACCAGGACGAGCACGGGGTTCCGAGAAGAATTGGTTTGCTCACGGCGGATATTGCCACAGGCTTGTATGCTTCACAGGCGCTTTCAACGGCACTTTATCAGCGCTTAGCGAAAGGCGTTGGTACGCACGTCAAAGTCAATTTGTTTGAAGCCTGCGCGGCGTTTCAAGGCATGATCTTTCTTGAACATGCGTTGACCGGTGGGCAACGGCCCTTTGGCGCTGTGACTGCGCCGAATGGGATTTTCAAGACCCGTGACGGCGTGCTGACGGTTGTCACGGTCGGGAATGAACATTTTGCACGACTCGCCAGAGCGCTAAAAAATCCAGAGTGGATCACGGATCCTCGTTACAAAGAAAATAGCGACCGCATGCAAAACCGCGATGTTTTACATTCAGCGGTAAGCGATCTGCTTTCAAGAGAGACCACAGAGTATTGGATGCGAGTGTTGTCAAGCAATGAAGTCTTGCATGCACCCGTTCGTCAATATGACGATGTCATCAATCATCCACAGGCCAAGCATTTAGGGACGTTCGGTTCGATCGTGCAAAATGGCATTGGTGAGTTGCCCTATCTTGGCTTGCCGACAACGCCCTACCGTCGTGGCACCACAAGTGCCCCTGGCATTGGTGAACACTCATTGCAAATTTTGCATGAAGCGAAGGTTGATTCGGCGACCATTGCGCAATTGCTCAAGGATGGCGTAATTGTTCAGTTGAATCAATAAGGAGACTTGCATGACAACGATTTTCTTGGCGACAAACTCTTTGAAGACCTTTGCCAAACCGATTGCTGCAGGATTGTTATTGATGACGGGATTTGCCGGCCTAGGCGCGCCAACTGACGCAGGGGCGCAGCCTTACCCCAACAAGCCCATCAGAATGATCGTGCCCTACCCCCCTGGTGGCCCCACAGATCTGACGGCGAGGGTGGTTGCGGCCGAGATGAATCAGTCGCTTGGACAGTCAATCGTCGTTGATAACCGCCCTGGCGCAAGTGGCATGATTGGCGCTGAGCAGGTGTCGAAGTCGGATCCAGATGGTTATGTATTTTTGGCAAATGCATCACTGCACGTCATTAATCCGTTTATTTATCCCGACATGCATTTTGATGCGCTAAGGGATTTTGTTCCGATCACCCAGTTAGCCTCAGTGCCATTGGTATTAGTGGTTCCGATGGATTCGCCCATTAAAACGGTCAAAGATCTTGCTGATTTTGCGAAAAAGAATCCGGGCAAATTGAATTTTGGTTCTTCTGGCAGCGCCTCTGCCCAGCAGTTAGCCGGAGAATCATTCAAGATTGCGGCAGGCGTTCAGATGCAGCACGTTCCCTACAAGGGAAGTGCGCCCGCCTTGGCTGATCTGGTCGGTGGCCAAATTCAATTGATGTTTGACTCGCTGCCCTCAGCCATGCCTTTCATTAAGTCCGGCAAACTTCGAGCGCTAGCAGTGACGACTGCTCAGCGCGCCAAAGCCCTACCTGATTTGCCAACAATTGCAGAGTCGGGTTATCCGGGTTTTGACATTGCTACGTGGTATGGCTATTGGGCACCCAAGGGTACGCCAGCGGCAATTGTTGATAAGCTCGCTCACGCAGCACAACTGGCGCTTCGTCAACCAGCAGTGATTCAGGCGTATACCAATATGGGTGCTGAACCGGTTGGGTCGACGCCTGCCGAGTTTGCACACTACAACGAGTCTGAAACAAAAAAATGGGAAGTTATTGTTCGTCAATCTGGCGCAAAGGCTGATTAATGTTTGTTTTCATTACCGGCGCCAGTAGCGGCCTAGGGCAAGCGTTAGCAAAGCGCTACGCAGCGCAAGGCGCGACGCTAGGGCTGGTGGCAAGACGAATCGACAAGCTCGAGCAACTTTTGGCCACGCTGGGTGAGCCAGCCACCTCAGGTCATCATTGTTATGGCCTGGATGTACGCGATCGAGTCGCTTTACATGAGGCGGCCAGAGACTTCATACAAAAAGCAGAGGCACTGGGTCAACAGGTGGACGTTGTGATTGCTAATGCGGGCATCAGCGCTGGCACACTCACTGACAAGCCAGAGGATTTCGCCGTATTTGAAGAGATCTTTGACACTAATGTGCTCGCCCTTGTTGCCACCTTCGAACCGTTTACGTCTGCGATGATTCGCACAGGTAAAGGTTGTCTCGTTGGGATGTCGAGTGTTGCCGGCGTCAGAGGATTGCCCGGTGCGGGGGCTTACAGTGCTTCTAAAGCGGCCGTCTCGGCGTATTGCGAAAGTTTGCGCTTAGAACTCAGACCAAAAGGCGTCCAAGTCGTCACGATAGCACCCGGTTATGTCAAAAGCGAAATGACTGCAAAAAATGCGTATCGCATGCCATTTCTGATGGAGGCAGACGCCTTTGCCGCTCAGGCGGTCCAAGCCATTGAGCAACGAAAGTCGTTCACCGTTATTCCGTGGCAGATGGGATGGGTTGCCAGCGTGTTACGCGTTTTACCGAATTGGCTCTATGACCGACTCTTGATGAACGCGCCACGTAAAGCGCGCAAGAGCAGTTAAACGCCTATCTCATCGCCCGTGGCTGTGTTGAGATGGGTGACTCGACCCCACTCGAGCATGCTCCAACCTTCAGGCGAAACTTGAATTCGATTGATGCTTGCGTTCAATAAAGACGCTTGGCGTGGTTCGCTGAGGCTCACTTGATTCGCCTGACGCCAGGCGATATCCAACGCACCGCCGTGACTCACGACTAGAACAACTTGCTCTGGATGCTTCGCCGCGATCTCTTCAAGGGTGTTGATGACTCGGTGATGGAATGCCTGAAGCGTTTCACCACCTTCTAGGTTGGCGTGCGACTCGCGGCTACGCCAAGCCTTTGCGGCGACTGGCTGGTATTGATCCATTTCGTCATACAACAGGTTCTGCAACACCCCAAAATGACGTTCACGCAGGCCTTGGTGCAGGATAGGCGAGAGGCCCAGGGGCAGTGCCGCAATGTGTGCGGTGTGCTGCGCGCGCTGCAGATCACTCGCATAGACCGCATGTATCGTTTTGCCCTGCGATTGAATTTTTGCCAAATAGTTGCCCAATGCAGCGGCTTGTTGTTCGCCCGTGATATTCAAAGGAATGTCTTCCCAGCCCTGAATACGTCTTTCGACGTTCCAGGAGGTCTCGCCGTGTCGGACTAACCAGATCTCGGTCATTGCGGGTATCTCATGTTTAAGAGTTATTGCTCAGCGAAGGCGCGTTCAATCACGAAGTCACCCGGTTTTGTGGTGTTGCCCTCATGAAACCCTTTCGCTTCAAGCATTACTTTCAGATCCTTGAGCATGCCGGGGCTACCGCAAATCATGACGCGATCAGCCGCAGGAGTTAACTCAGGCAACCCCAGATCCGAAAAAATCTTACCACTGTCAATTAAGTCTGTGATGCGACCCATGTGATGAAAAGGCTGACGAGTCACCGTTGGGTAATAGCGCAATTGCTTGCTGATTCGCTCGCCCAGCAATTCGTGTTGAGGTAGGTCGTTGACTAGCAGCTCGTGATAGGCAAGCTCATCGACCTCCCGGACGCCGTGAACCAACACGATTTCCTCGAATTTCTCATAGGTCTCAGGGTCGCGGATGATGCTCATAAAAGGCGCAAGGCCGGTCCCAGTCGCCAACAGATAAAGCCGTTTAGCGGGTAATAAATAATCAATGAGCAAGGTCCCTGTGGGTTTGCGACCCACAATGATTGTGTCGCCAACTTGTATATGTTGCAATCGTGAGGTTAGAGGCCCGTCTTGAACTTTGATACTAAGAAATTCAAGATGCTCTTCATAATTCGGGCTAACAATGCTGTAGGCCCTGAGCAGCGGTTTTCCGTTGACCCGCAAGCCAATCATCGTAAAGTGACCATTGCTGAATCTAAGCGATCGATCTCTTGTCGTAGTGAAGCTAAATAATCGATCAGTCCAATGGTGAACTGTCAGGACGCGTTCTTCGTTAAATGCACTCATAATGATCTTTAAGCTTTAAGGGTCGGGTGTAGAAGGGTGGCAGCCACGCTCGGATGCTAAGTTTAAAGGCGGGTTAGGGCAACGCATATTTAGTTATATGCTTCTAACCACGGCTTAGTCGTTGTCGTATTTTAGCCGTGTGCAACGAGATGACCGCATTACAATGCAGTTGATAATCTTAGGAGAATAAGATGCAAGGCAAGATGTTGAAAGGCTTGGCAACAACCTTCGTCGGCGTAACGCTGTTATGGTCAAGCGCGAGAGCTGCCGATGGCGTCATTAAAATCGGTGAAATCAATAGCTATAAGGCACAACCCGCTTTTCTTGAACCCTACAAAAAGGGGATGCAACTTGCCGTAGATCAGATCAACGCCACGGGGGGCTTGCTTGGAAAAAAAGTCGAATTAATCACGCGTGACGACAATGCGACCCCCGGTGATGCCGTTCGCGCTGCAGAAGAGCTGCTCTCTCGTGATCAAGTGGACGTGTTGACGGGGTCTTTTCTGTCGCATATCGGCCTGGCCTTGACGGATTTCGCCAAACAGAAAAAAGTCTTTTTTCTAGCCAGCGAGCCGCTCACTGACAAAATCGTTTGGGATAACGGTAATGACTACACGTTTCGACTGCGCACATCGACCTACATGCAAGTCGCCATGCTGGTGCCAGGTGCGGCGGCGATGAAGAAAAAGCGTTGGGCGATTGTCTATCCCAATTACGAATACGGTCAGTCAGCGGCAGCGACATTCAAAGCATTGCTCAAAAAGGCACAACCCGATGTCGAGTTCGTGACTGAACAAGCGCCTCCACTGGGTAAGCTAGATGCGGGTAGTGTCGTGCAAGCGTTGGCTGATGCAAAGCCAGACGCTATTTTCAACGTGTTGTTTGGTGCTGATTTAGCGAAATTCGTTCGTGAGGGCAACACACGCGAGATATTCAAAGGGCGTGAAGTGGTGAGTTTGCTCACGGGCGAGCCTGAATATCTTGATCCTCTGAAAGATGAATCGCCCACGGGTTGGCTCGTGACTGGCTATCCTTGGTACGGCATTCAAACGCCGGAACATGCCGCCTTTCTCAAAGCCTATCAGGATAAGTACAACGATTACCCGCGCATGGGATCCATCATTGGCTACAGCGCGATGATGTCGATTGCGCAAGGGATTAAACAAGCCAATGGGGTCTCAACCGACAAACTTATTGCCGCATTCAAAGGCTTGAAGGTCACGACGCCATTTGGCCCCATTACCTACCGTGCACAAGACCACCAGTCGACCATGGGTAGTTTTGTCGGTCGTACAAAAAACGAAGCCGGCAAAGGGATCATGGTTGACTTCGCCTATGCAGAGGGGGCAAGTTACCTACCTTCCGATGCAGACGTCAACCAGTTAAGACCCGCTCATTAATCACGGCCTGTCTACGATCAACGTGCCTTATCCATGATGGATGTGTCCAGTTTCGTTTTTCAATTATTGAACGGGCTGGCGTCCGCGTCGTCACTATTTTTGGTTGCAGCGGGTTTGTCCCTGATCTTCGGTGTGACGCGGGTGGTGAACTTCGCGCATGGCTCGTTTTTCATGCTGGGCGTCTATCTAGCCTATTCGTTCGTCAATCAATTCAGTTTTGCGTTCGGCTATTGGATCGGATTGTTGTTGGCGGCGACCGTCGTGGGCTTATTAGGCGCCGTTGTTGAACTTGCCTTAATGCGGCGCATCTATCGAGCGCCTGAACTGTTTCAACTGCTGGCTACGTTCGCATTGGTGCTCGTGTTGAAAGATGCTGTGTTGTGGATATGGGGACCGGAAGCGTTACTTGGCCCGCGCGCGCCAGGGTTTAAGGGCTCGATTGACATACTGGGCAGGTCGTTTCCTCAATACGATTTGCTGCTTATCCTGGCTGGCCCGCTTGTGCTGGTTATGCTCTGGTTGCTGTTGACGCGCACCCGCTGGGGAACACTGATTCGCGCTGCGACACAGGATAGAGAAATGCTCGCGGCCCTTGGCGTTAACCAAGTGTGGTTATTTACTTCGGTGTTTTTTTTAGGGGCTTTTCTTGCTGGTCTGGGTGGCGCATTGCAGCTGCCTCGCGAACCTGCCAGCCTTGACTTGGATCTCACGACTGTCACGGCAGCCTTTGTCGTGGTTGTGGTCGGCGGCATGGGTTCAATACCAGGCGCTTATATCGCGGCACTCTTACTGGCCGAATCAAAAGCTGTTTTTATCTGGTTGGGTAACGTTGAGTTACTGGGCATCACGCTTTCTTTCTCGAAACTGACCTTGGTGGTCGAGTTTCTGATCATGGCCTTGGTGTTGGTGATCAAACCCTGGGGCTTGCTTGGCCGCCCATTATCGCAGGTACGCGCATCAATGAATGCGGATCCGTCATTGACATTGACCAAGCCCGCTAGCAAGCTCATCTCTTGGCTATTGGTGCTTTGCCTCTTGATGCTACCTTTGATGGTCAGCGCAACATCCTACACGCTCGTGCTTGGCATTGACTTATTGACGGCAGCGTTATTTGCAACCAGTCTTCATTTCATGATGGGCCCCGCTGGGCTTCACTCTTTTGGCCATGCTGCCTATTTTGGTCTGGGCGCCTACGGTGCCGCATTGTTGGTGCGCGGTTTAGGTTTGCCCATGGAGGTTGCGCTGTTGACGGCACCGGTTGTGGCGACACTGGGTGCCTTATTGTTTGGCTGGTTCAGTGTGCGTTTGTCGGGTGTTTACCTTGCGATGTTGACCTTGGCGTTTGCGCAGATTATGTGGGCCGTTGTTTTTCAATGGGATGATTTCACCGGTGGTAGCAACGGTTTGACGGGGATCTGGCCTGCTCAGTGGTTATCGTCCAAACCTGCGTACTATCTGCTGACGCTCTTGACGGTTGGGGCGGCGATCTGGTTGCTGCGTCGAATACTCGTGACGCCCTTTGGGTTGTCCATGCGTGCCGCGAGAGACTCTGCCTTGCGGTCCGAAGCGATCGGTCTGAATGTCAGTCAAATACAGTGGCGCGCCTTTGTGGCAGCGGGTTGTTTTGCTGGCCTTGCAGGGTCTTTGTTTGCTTTCTCCAAAGGAAGCATTTCGCCGGATGTGATGTCCATTGGGCGTTCGGTCGACGTACTTGTCATGGTGTTGTTAGGTGGGCTGCAGGCATTGTCTGGTCCCATCGTCGGAGCAGTTGCATTTACCTGGTTGCATGATGTGATTGCACGCAATACAGAATATTGGCGTGCCCTGTTGGGCGCGGTCATCTTGTTGCTTGTCTTGCTGTTTCCGCAAGGGATCGCCGGATACGTTCAGCGATATTTCGCCAGGTGGCGCAGATGACATTGTTAACAGTCAAGGGTCTGACGAAGTCGTTTGGTGGTGTGACTGCGGTGGACGACGTTGATTTTGAGTTGCAGGCCGGCGAGATCCTGGCCTTGATTGGTCCGAATGGGGCCGGTAAGTCAACGATGTTTAACCTGTTGAATGGCCAACTGAAGCCAGACGCAGGATCCATTGTTCTCGACGGGCAACGTATTGTTGGACAGCCACCTCGTAAGATTTGGCGCCTTGGCGTCGGAAGAACTTTTCAAATCGCTCAGACCTTTGCCTCGATGACCATCCAAGAGAATGTGCAGATGGCCTTGCTGTCTGCGCATGGTAAAGCGGCTGATGTGCTGCAGACCGTTGGCGCTTATGCCTTAGAGCGAACCAATGTGCTCATTGAACAAGTCGGCTTGAGCGACAAAGCACAATGCTCGTGTGCGACGTTGGCCTATAGCGATTTAAAACGTGTTGAACTCGCCATGGCTATTGCCCACCAACCATCGTTGCTGTTGATGGATGAGCCCACGGCGGGCATGGCGCCATCAGAGCGACACCGTCTGATGACATTGGTCAAGCAATTAGCGGCCGAACAGAAGATGGCGGTCTTGTTCACGGAACACAGTATGGATGTGGTGTTTGCCTACGCAGATCGCGTCATGGTGCTTGCCCGAGGAAGGTTGATTGCTAATGGGTCGCCTCAAGCGATTCGAGGCGCCCCTGAGCTTGCGGAGGTCTATTTTGGGACTGGCGCTAGTTTTGAGGCATTGCCGACCGAGCAGGTTGTCGTCCCCAATTCGCTGCCGAATCAATCCGCAGCGATCGAATTACTCACAGTTCAGGGGTTATGTGCCTGGCACGATCAAGCGCAGACGCTGTTCAATATTGATTTGTCCGTCAGTCAGGGCGAAGTGATCGCGTTGATGGGACGCAATGGTGCTGGTAAATCCACGACGATGAAAGCAATGATGGGATTGATGGCGCGACGCACGGGGTCGGTCAAGCTACGAGGTGAGGATATTTCGAACTTGACAACCCACCAGATCGCCATGCGAGGGATTGGATTTGTTCCGGAAGATCGTCGGATTTTTACCGGATTGACTGTGCTCGAAAATCTTGAAACCGGCAGAAAAACCGCGCGCCAGGTAGCCAGTGACTGCTCGTCACAGCCAGTCGCTTGGACTCAGGAATCCCTCTTCGCGTTATTTCCCAACCTGGCTGAGATGCCTAATCGACTCGGCGGGCAGATGAGTGGCGGCGAGCAACAGATGTTGACCGTGGCTCGTACTTTGATGGGAAACCCTTGCCTGATACTGTTGGATGAGCCATCTGAAGGCATTTCGCCCGTCATCGCCGAGCAAATGATTAGCGCTATTTTGCGCTTGAAGGCGCTGGGTGTGGGCATATTACTGAGCGAGCAGAATATGCGGTTTGCAGAGCTTGTGGCTGATCGCGTCTACGTTCTTGACCACGGCAGTGTCTGCTTTGCTGGATCCATGAATGAGCTGTTGCAGAATCCAGAAGTTCAAAGAACCTCTTTGAGTCTCTGATTGGTGCAATTTTTAGGCTTGGTCAAGCTTGGCTTGCATTTAAGTCAAAGATTGCTCAAAATAGAGGGTCTGTTGATTGCCCCGGTTCCGACCAGAGCCGGGGTTTTGCTTTTTTGGATTTGATATGGCTACTATTCCTCTTACCGTACGCGGGGCCGAGCGTTTGCAGGCTGAGTTGCATCGCCTTAAGACGATTGAGCGTCCTGCTGTTATCAGTGCGATAGCCGAGGCCCGCTCTCACGGCGATTTGTCCGAAAACGCCGAATATGACGCAGCCCGCGAGCGTCAGGGTTTTATCGAAGGTCGTATTAGCGAGTTAGACGGCACCTTGTCCAATGCTCAGTTGATTGACCCTGCCGCCCATGATGCCGATGGGCGTGTCGTGTTCGGCTCTACCGTCGAAATTGAAGATTTGGATTCGGGCGACAAGGTCACGTATCAGATCGTCGGTGATGTCGAAGCTGACATCAAAGCTAACTTGATTTCGGTGTCGAGCCCGGTTGCTCGTGCCATGATCGGCAAATCAGAGGGCGACGTGGTGTCAGTCAACGCCCCGTCAGGCGTTCGCGAGTACGAGATTGTCAGCGTTAAGTACGTATAAGTTAAGGTCTTTTTACACCTGCGCGTTTGCGCGCAGGGGCACCACTTGCCAAGCCTCGACGCGCACCTGACTTCAGTGACATGGCACTACGACGCGGAATGTCGTGCGCTGAGCTTGTCTTGGCCGGTCGAGTAGAAGGTCGGCCAACGCGATCCCCAGAAAAAACGGCTGAATACGAAAATTTCGGTTTCTCTTCGGCAGCCGGTTGCTCTGATCGATTGGCCCGTCTGCTCGGTTTCGTCAGTTTTTTGCCGTTGGCCGCCATCTTCTTGGGTGTGTGAGGCTCGTTGGCTTTACGTTTCGTGCTAACGGGTTTCGGGGGGGCGAGGTAAGTGCTTTGCTCACCTGGCCGAAATAAAATCAGGGTTTTACCCAGATGATGGATAGAAGCGCAGGATAATGTGTCGCAAATGGTGACGAGCAATGTTTCACGATCGGCCCGCTCAGCACCATTGACTTTGACTTTGATCAGCTCATGGGAAACCAATGCTCGGTCGATTTCTTTGAGCACCGCCTCTGTCAAGCCGTTGTCGCCAATAAGGACGACAGGTTTCAAGGGATGGGCTGCGGCGCGCAGGGTGCTGCGTTCGCGTGGGGTGATATCCATAATAGTCATAAGGTAGATTGTACGGTAATGGCCAAAAATAAATTTTCAAAAGATTGGGTGATGCAACACATCAACGACCCATTCGTCAAACTCGCCACGCAAAAAGGCTATCGGGCCCGGGCTGCTTTCAAGCTCACTGAAATCCTTGATACTGAAAAGCTCATGCGCAAAGGCAATGTCATTGTGGATCTAGGCTCTGCACCCGGCAGCTGGAGTCAAGTTGCCCGGGAGAGGCTGATTGGCCCAGGCGGAGTCATCGACGGTAAAATAGTGGCAATCGACCTCTTGCCCATGGAGCCGATCGCGGGTGTGACGTTCATTTTAGGGGATTTTAGTGAAGATGGCCCCTTGCAAGAGGTCAATGCGGCCATTGAGGGGCTTGCAGTGGATCTGGTGATGTCCGATATGTCGCCGAATTTGTCGGGTGTGGGCAGTGCTGATGCTGCCCGCGTGCAACAAATTATTGAATTAGCCCTTGAATTTTCGCTTTTGCACCTCAAACCTGAGGGAGCACTGATTGTAAAAGCCTTTCACGGCAGCGGGTTTTCCCAAGTTGTTGAGAGTTTTAAACGACACTTCAAGAGAGTCGTCGAAATCAAGCCTAAAGCCTCGCGAAAACAGTCCTCTGAAACTTTTTTGGTCGCCAAAGGTCTGAAATAGGCATCGAGGTTAGAATTGAGTATTAATCTCTTTATAAATTTGCGATTTGATCACGGACATCGGTTCGTTTTGGTCGCAGGTCGGAACCACACGCAGGAGATCGACCTTGAATAACAATTTTTCGAAAGTCGCGGTCTGGCTAGTGATCGCTTTGGTGTTGTTCACTGTGTTTAAGCAGTTTGACGGCCGTGCCCCAGTGCAGGACAGCGTCAGCTACACCACTTTCATGGAAGAAGCTAAAGCAGGCAAAGTCAAGCGCGTTGATGTGCAGGGCGACACCTTGCACGTGACCCCCGACAGTGGTCGCCCTTACTCGTTGACAACACCTGGCGATCTTTGGATGGTGTCGGATCTGGTGAAAGCGGGGGTACAAGTTGCTGGTAAAGCGCGAGAAGAGCCCTCGTTATTAATGAGCATTTTTGTGTCATGGTTTCCGATGTTGCTATTGATCGGCGTATGGGTCTTTTTCATGCGTCAAATGCAGGGTGGTGGTAAGGGCGGTGCCTTCAGTTTCGGTAAGTCGCGAGCCAAGATGCTCGATGAAAGCACCAATGCGATTACCTTTGCCGATGTCGCTGGTTGTGATGAGGCCAAAGAAGACGTTCAAGAACTGGTTGATTTTCTGCGTGATCCCACCAAGTTTCAAAAGCTAGGCGGCCGCATTCCTCGCGGGGTGCTGATGGTGGGGTCTCCTGGCACTGGTAAGACCTTACTGGCTAAAGCAATTGCCGGCGAAGCGAAAGTGCCATTCTTCAGTATCTCTGGCTCTGATTTTGTTGAAATGTTTGTAGGCGTTGGCGCAGCACGTGTTCGCGATATGTTCGAGAACGCCAAGAAGCATGCCCCCTGCATTATCTTTATTGATGAAATTGATGCCGTTGGTCGCCAACGTGGCGCAGGTCTCGGTGGCGGTAACGATGAGCGCGAACAAACGTTGAACCAAATGCTGGTCGAAATGGATGGCTTTGAGTCAGGTCAAGGGGTCATTGTGATTGCTGCGACCAATCGGCCTGACGTGCTGGATCCAGCCCTTTTGCGCCCCGGTCGTTTCGATCGTCAGGTCGTTGTGCCGTTGCCTGATATCCGCGGTCGTGAGCAGATTCTTAAAGTGCACATGCGCAAGGTGCCGATTGCCCAGAATGTGGACGCCCATGTGTTGGCCCGGGGCTGCCCTGGTTTTTCTGGCGCTGATCTGGCGAACTTGGTCAACGAAGCAGCGTTGTTCGCGGCCAGACGCAACGGGCGCACGGTGGATATGTCGGACTTCGAGAAAGCCAAAGACAAGATCATCATGGGCGCAGAGCGTCGCTCGATGGTCATGCCAGAAGAAGAACGCCGCAATACTGCATATCACGAGTCCGGTCACGCGATTGTGGCGCGAATGCTGCCCAAAACTGACCCAGTGCATAAAGTCACGATTATCCCTCGCGGACGGGCATTGGGCGTCACGATGCAGTTGCCTGAAGGCGACCGCTACAGCATGGATAAAGAGCGCTTGCTGTGCACGATCGCCGTGTTGTTCGGTGGTCGTATCGCTGAAGAGTTGTTCATGAATCAGATGACCACTGGTGCGTCTAACGATTTTGAACGTGCGACCGCGATTGCGCGCGATATCGTCACTCGTTATGGCATGAGCGAGGTGCTTGGCCCGATGGTCTACGCTGAAAACGAGGGTGAAGTGTTCTTGGGGCGCAGTGTGACCAAGACGACCAATATGTCTGAAGCAACGATGCAAATGGTTGACAAAGAGATTCGGCAGATCATTGACGATCAGTACCGCGTGGCAAGAACGATCCTCGAGGGTAACCGTGAAAAAGTCGAAGCGATGACTCACGCGCTTTTAGAGTGGGAAACCATCGACTCGGATCAGATTAATGACATCATTGAGGGTCGTCCGCCACGTGCACCGAAAGTGATTCTGCCATCGCCAGACGCTTCTGATACGCCCACCGGCACAGCGCCTGGTGCGAAAAGTGATCCGGCGACCGTTGTCTGACCACGCTTTTTAGAGCGAAGATAGAAGCATGACGTTTAAGTGGGCCTGTGGTCGCTTTGAGTTTGATCTCGGCCAGACAGGCCCATTGCTTATGGGCATTATCAACGTCACGCCGGATTCATTCTCTGACGGCGGGATGTTCGCCCAAGCAGACGCTGCTATCGCCAAAGGGCTGGCCTTAGTGTCAGAAGGCGCAGATATTTTGGACGTGGGTGGAGAGTCGACACGTCCGGGCGCAGCGCCCATCTCACCACAAGAAGAAATTGCCCGCATTATGCCGGTGCTCGAGGTGTTTCGAGACCTGGACGTGGCAATCTCTGTCGACACCCGTCATGCTGCGGTCATGAAAGCTGCACTCGATGGTGGCGCAGACATGATTAATGACGTGTCAGGTTTTCGCGATGCCAGCGCCCAACAAGTGATTGCAGCACACCCGAATTGCGGTGTGTGCATCATGCATATGCAAGGCAATCCCCAGACCATGCAGCTTGAGCCGACCTACACAGATATCGTGTCCGAGGTGAAAGCGTATCTGATACAGCAGGCCCAACAACTTGAGTCACGTGGCATTGCCAGCACACGCATTTGCTTAGATCCTGGTTTCGGTTTTGGCAAAAGCATTGAACAGAACTATCAGTTGTTAGCAAAGTTGAGCGCGTTAACCGCAACCCGATATCCCATCCTCGTGGGGGCATCGCGCAAAACGATGGTGGGGATAGTGACACAAAAACCAGTTAAAGAGCGTGTGTTTGGCAGTGTGGCGGCGGCTGTTTGTGCGCTGGAGCGCGGTGCGTCGGTGCTGAGAGTTCACGATGTGGGTGCCACCCGCGACGCTTTAAAAGTTTGGCAGGCGGTTCAACACGGGGTTGCAATTGACTAAAAGAAAGTATTTCGGCACAGACGGTGTGCGCGGCAAGGTTGGCGGCCCAGTGATCAATGCAGAGTTCGCTTTGAGACTTGGCTATGCGGTTGGCAAGGTATTTAGTCAGCATGCGTCCAGTAAGCTCGGCAGAATCAGCAGGCCCACAGTTCTCATTGGTAAAGATACTCGTGTGAGCGGGTATATGCTCGAGTCGGCCCTAGAAGCAGGCCTTTCATCAGCGGGAGTTGACGTGCTGTTGGCTGGGCCGTTGCCGACACCAGCCGTCGCCTATCTCACCAGAACCTGGCGTTTGCGTGCTGGGATCGTCATCAGCGCCTCGCATAATCCCTATGATGACAATGGGATAAAGTTTTTTTCGACCAAGGGCATGAAGCTAGAGGACGACATTGAGGCGGCGATCGAAGCGGCGCTGGATGAGCCGATGGTCAGTGTGAATTCTGACAGTTTAGGGCGCGCCCGACGCATTGAAGACGCCGCAGGCCGCTACATCGAGTTTTGTAAAAGCACGTTTCCCTCTGATCTTGATCTTGCAGGATTAAAGCTCGTTGTTGATGCTGCCCATGGTGCCGCCTATCAGATTGCACCGCACGTCTTTAGAGAGCTTGGTGCTGAAGTGAGCTCAATCGGTTGTCAACCCGATGGTTTCAACATCAATAAAGATGTAGGTGCCATGCACCCAGAGGGTTTGGCGGTTGAAGTCCGAGCGCGTGCGGCTGATTTGGGTATCGCCTTGGATGGCGATGCAGATCGTATACAGATGGTTGATGCCAGTGGCCGGATCTTTAATGGCGATGAACTGCTGTACGCGTTGGTGCGTGAGCGGATGGCACGCGGGCCCGTGGCCGGTGTCGTGGGTACGCTGATGACGAACTTCGCTTTCGAGCGAGAAATGAAACGGCTTAATATTCCCTTTGTGCGGGCTCAGGTCGGAGACCGCTACGTCCTTGAACAATTACGAGAGCACGGTTGGATATTGGGCGGAGAGGGGTCGGGTCATCTACTCTGTCTCGATCATCACACGACGGGTGACGGCATCATCGCCGGCTTGCAGGTGTTAGCGGCGCTGCAACGCAGTGGTCAATCCTTGGCGGACTGGATTGCTGATCTGCAGCTGTACCCTCAGAAAATGGTCAATGTCCCGCTGAAACCGGGATCCGACTGGTCTGAACATACAGGCTTGCAACAGGCACGTGAAAAAGCTGAGTACATGTTGGGTGAACGAGGGCGCGTGTTGATTCGTGCCTCGGGCACAGAGCCGAAGTTGCGCCTGATGGTTGAGGCTGACGACGAGGCGCTGGCAGAAGCCTGTATTGAAATCCTTGCTGCTGTTGATCTCACGACGTAGCGCGACCCAACGGTGACGAGTGCACGGCGCGGCTCAAGGCAGGGTAGAATGAAGTCTGCTCATTCACTTAATTTATCTTAGCGGTAACATGTTCATCATAAAATTTTCACATGACAGTCACGTGATTGAAACTTAAAAGCCTCAAACTATCCTTATTGAACTGGAGATAGTCGATATGCTTGAATTAGTCCGCAGCACCACGAGTCTATTTACGTTGCCTTCATCAACCAGCGCGCCGAGTGGCTTGGTTGTTGGTTTAGCGCAGAATGACGAAGAGATCGAGCTGATTCAGCGACTGCGTTTTGACGTGTTTAGTGGCGAATATGGCGCAGTGCTGGGTGCTAATACGGATGGCATCGATCGCGACGATTTTGATCCCTTCTGTGAACACTTGATGGTTCGAGAGCTTGAGTCTGAGCGCGTTGTCGGCACCTACCGTGTGCTAACGCCACACCAAGCCAAACGTGCAGGCGGATATTATTCAGAGTCAGAGTTCGACCTTGCCGGCTTGGGTTCAATCAAAGACACTCTCGTTGAGTTTGGTCGCGCCTGTATTCACGAAGACTTTCGTCATGGCGGTGTGCTCATGATGCTCTGGTCTGGTTTGGCGGAAATTCTGAAACAAGGTCAATACCAACACGTGTTTGGCTGCGCCAGTGTGAGTTTGCGTGACGATGGCAACACGGCGGCCAGAGTCTGGCGACACGTCCGTCAAAGCGTCAATGCCCCCGGCAGTGCACGTGTTAGCCCATTGCATCGGTATCCTGTTGAGCAACTTGACAGCGAACTACCTGCCGAGATTCCCGCCTTGCTCAAAGGTTATTTGAAATTGGGTGCCAAGATTTGTGGTGAGCCCGCTTGGGATCCAGACTTCAATACAGCTGATTTCCCCATGCTTTTGTCGGTCAGCGAAATGGGTTCAAGATATCGCAAGCACTTCGGCTTTACCGACTAAGTTATTGAGACGTTAGTGCGGCAGGTAGAAGAACGCCGGATCCGGCTTTCTTCGTCAGACTGAAATTAATTCAAACGTAAAGTTCACTTTTGCCCATTCTTCCTCTTCACCGTGTAGCGAGAAATCGGTGAGAGGATGTTCGTTGAGCCAACCCTTATCCACTTTGACGACGATGGATGTGTTTTTAACACTGACCGTCAAGGGTATATTGGGTACATCCATCCGACGACGGCACAGCAACACCGCTAAACGCAAGCACAAAATTGCCAGCCATTGTTCTCGCTGTTTTACCCAGCTTTGCACTTTGGATAGCTTGCCTGTGTGAGCCAGCGTCAGCAGGGCAAGGGCAGACTGATCCACACGAGAAAATCCCGGCATGTCAGCGTTATTCAAAATATAAGCACCGTGTTTGTGATAACCCGCTTGTGCGATAGACAAGCCGATTTCATGCAAGTCAGCAGCCCAGCTCAATGCGTGCCTGACCTCATCTTGTTGTCCTCGGTCGGGCAGCAGCACAGAAAAAAGACTCAACGCAATCGTTTTGACTCGGGTGGCTTGTTTTGCGTCAATTCGGTAGCGCACCATAAATGCTTTGACTGACTCGTCGCGTCGGTCGTGAGCTTCTTCACGGCCTGCCAAGTCAACCAGCACACCGAGCCGTAACGCACCATCCCCAGTTTGCATCCGATCAACGCGCAGTTCGTCAAAAAATGCGCGCATGATAGCTAGCCCGCCGGGTAATACATCAGCCCTTTCAACCTTCATGCCAGGGAGGTCTTCAGGCACTGCTCGGCCTGCCTTGATCAGCTTGTCACGCAGGCGGGTGAGACCCTCGAACGTGATGCCACCCGAAGACATGCCGCCCTGTTCTAGAATGGCCAGCAGCGCCTTGGCGGTGCCAGACGAGCCATAGGCTGCTGACCAACCCAGCTTGCGGTAGGGTTTGGTGATGACTTCGAGCTCGCGGCGTGCGGCCACTTCAGCCATTTTCATCGAATAAGCATCAACCACGCCATCTGGGAAAAACTGCCGACTGTAACTGACGCAACCCATATAAAGTGACGAGATCAAGATGGGCTCATCACCCTTGCCGATAATGACCTCTGTCGAGCCACCCCCGATGTCGATCACCAGTCTTTTATCGATGGAGGCGGGCAGGGTGTGACTGACGCCCGTGTAAATTAACCGCGCTTCTTCGCGCCCGGAAATGACCTCAATCGGGAACCCGAGCGCAGCCTCAGCGCGAGGCAGGAAGTCGGGCACGTTTCTCGCCACACGAAAAGTGTTAGTGGCCACTGCCCTGACCCGATCAGGATGAAAGCTTCTTAAGCGCTCACCAAAGCGATGCAGGACTTCAATCGCCTTTTCAATCGTATCGTCATCGAGAATTTTCGCGGCGTTCAAGCCGGCTGCGAGCCTCACTGTCTCTTTGAGCCTATCGATTTGATAGATGTGCTTAACGCCGTTTTGGACGGTGACACGACCGATAGAGAGTCTGAAGCTGTTTGACCCAAGATCGACGGCAGCCAGAAGATGTTCCATTGCAACCCATAAAAATAAAAGTCGCCAAATTATAGATTCACTTCACCACGAAGATGTGACAAGGTCATGAATCCCTGGTTGGAAATTAGTGTATAAGAGGGCAGAGACCAATACATGACAAAAACGCAAATGGTTACCAGAACAAAGACAATAGATACTGACCCAAAGAAAACAGAAAATGTAGACAAGGAGATTGCAGCCGCCCACCCCCAGGCTGTGATCAAACGCGCGAGTGTGACGAAACCAATCCTGTTGAACCGAGAACTCTCTCTCGTCAAATTTAATCAACGTGTGTTGGCGATGGCCGAGCATGAGGATACGCCAGCACTGGAAAGACTTCGTTATATCTGTATTGTCAGCTCGAATCTGGATGAGTTTTTCGAAATCCGTGTCTCAAGTCTCAAAGAGCAGCAACGCCAGCATCCCTCGCTGGCCGGCCCAGATGGGCTGACGGCGACACAGGCCTTTGAACAGGTGCAGCAAGCAGTGCATCTGTTGGTACAGAAGCAATACGACCTGCTAGAAGATTCGGTCTGGCCCGCGCTTCGTGCAGAGGGGATTGTGGTTCATCACGCCTCTGAATGGAACTCAGCTCAAACCAAATGGGCGCACGGGGTGTTTACTCGGGATGTATTACCCTTACTTACCCCGATCGGGTTGGATCCTGCTCATCCGTTTCCCCGTGTCTATAACAAAAGCTTGAACTTTATTCTGCCGCTCGCTGGGCACGACGCATTTGGTCGTAAATCAACGATCGCCGTGGTGCAGGCCCCCAGAGCACTGCCGCGTTTAATCAAAATGCCACCGTCGGTGTCAGGGCAGCCCCACGGCTATATCCTCTTGACCTCCTTGCTTCGAGCTTTTGTTGGCGAATTGTTTCCGGGCATGCAATTGCAGGGATGCTATCAGTGGCGGGTGACCCGCAACAGCGACCTGTTTGTGGATGAGGAAGAGGTCACCAATTTACGTCATGCCTTGCAGGGTGAGCTTTCTCAGCGCAATTTCGGGTCAGCCGTCAGACTCGAGATCGACCAATCCATGCCAAGGCATATTGAAGAGTATTTGCAGAAAGAATTTTCGCTGTCTGATTCAGACACCTATCGCGTCAACGGCCCCGTTAATCTATCGAGACTGATGCAAATATGCTCGGCGGTTGAGCGACCTGATTTGCTGTTCCCAGAGTACGTTGCCCCGATACCCGCGCCATTTGACAGACCGTTGACTCGTCCGGGTGCTCTGTTTGAGGCCATTGCAGCCGGTGACCAGTTGTTGCATCACCCGTATCAATCTTTTCAACCAGTGATTGATTTTTTGACTGCCGCTGCGTTAGACCCAGAGGTAGTGGCGATCAAGCAGACGATCTACCGAACCGGTGAGGATTCTGAACTCATGCGCTTGCTGTTAGCTGCGGCGAGGGCCGGTAAAGAGGTGACCGTTGTCGTTGAATTAATGGCGCGCTTCGATGAACAGACCAATATCAATTGGGCAGCCAGGCTCGAAGAGGTCGGCGCGCACGTCGTTTATGGGGTCGTCGGGCATAAAACCCACGCCAAAATGGCGCTGGTGCTCAGACGTGAAAAGGGTCGGATTCGGCGCTATGGGCACCTTGGTACTGGCAATTACCACCCCAGAACGGCTGCACTCTATTCTGACTTTGGTTTGTTGACGGCCGATGTACGGCTTTGCGAAGACATGGATAAGGTTTTTTCGCAGCTGACAGGGCTGGGTGAACGCCGCAGCCTTAAGTTGCTGTTGCAATCCCCTTTCACGATGCATGAATCTGTCGTGCGGATGATCCGCGCTGAAGCGCGAGCCGCGAGAGCGGGTAAAAAGGCGCGGATTATGGCAAAGATGAACTCCTTGCTAGAGCCCATCGTTATCGACGAACTCTATAAGGCCAGTGCAGCCGGGGTCAAAATAGACCTGATCGTTCGTGGCGTCTGCGCGTTACGGGCAGGTGTCTCTGGGTTGTCTGACAACATCTCTGTCAGATCGATTATCGGGCGATTTCTCGAACATGCCCGTGTTTTTTACTTCTTTGCGGACGGTAAAGAGCACGTTTATGCCTCTTCTGCAGACTGGATGGATCGCAACTTCTTCAGACGCGTCGAAATCGCCTTCCCCATTCTCGACGAAAAATTAAAGAGAAGAGTGATCGAAGAGGCTTTCACGCTGGCGTTAAAAGATAATCAGTTGGCGTGGATTCAGCAAAAATCGGGCGATTACGTCAAACTAACAAGCCGCCGACCGGCCGCCAACTTGCACAACGCCCTGATGATGGCCAATCAGAGTCTTCTTTAACGACAATCTGTTTTGTTACTGTAACCAACTTGTCATACAAGCTGTCTACTATCTGACAGTTGCTGTAGTTGTTGCAACCCAATTTTTAACAACGACGAGGTAAGTTAAATGATCAAATCCGCCTTCGCGCGTCTCGTGGCTGGTGCAGCCCTGAGTTCTGTCGCTCTATCGGCTTTTGCAGTGAATATTACCGGTGCAGGTGCAACTTTCCCAGCACCCGTATACGCCAAATGGGCTGCTGAATTCAAGGCCAAGACGAACAACCAAGTTAACTATCAGGCGATTGGTTCTGGTGGTGGCATTCAGCAAATTACTGCCAAAACCGTTGACTTCGGTGCTACCGATGATCCAATGCCCGGCGAACAGCTGGACAAACTGTCGTTGATGCAATTTCCAGCGGTCATTGGTGGCACGGTAGCCGTCGTCAATATCGATGGCGTGAAACCTGGTGTCATGAAGCTGTCGGGCAAAGTACTGGCCGACGTGTTTCAGGGAAAAATCAAGAAATGGAATGATCCAGCGATTCAAGGCTTGAATACAGACATCAAATTACCAGCTGCTGACATCGTCGTGGTCTATCGCTCGGATGGCTCGGGTACGACAGCCGGTTTTACCAACTATCTGAGCAAAGTTTCGCCAGACTGGAAGTCTGCGGTTGGTGAAGGTAAATCGGTTCAGTGGCCAGTCGGTCAGGGCGGTAAGGGTAACGACGGTGTTGCAAACTACGTGCGTCAGTTGCAAAACTCGATCGGTTACGTTGAGTACGCGTATGCCAAAGGCAATGCGTTGGCATGGACTCAATTGATCAACAGCAACGGCAAAGCCGTCCAGCCTGAACAAAAGGCATTCGCTGCAGCAGCGGCTAATGCCAAATGGGACAGTGCACCCGGGATGGGCGTTGTGCTGACCAACCAGCCAGGCGATGACTCATGGCCCGTGACCAGTGCAACTTTCATTTTGGTTTACAAAACCCAAGAAAAGCCTGCCAACGGTAAAGCGGTGATCGACTTCTTTACCTGGTCGTTTGATCAAGGTGCCAAGTTAGCTTCTGATCTTGATTATGTTCCTCTTCCTAAAGAAGTGACAGACAAAATCAAAGCCGACTGGAAAGCAACCTTAAAGACTGCCGACGGTAAGCCACTGCTATAACTAGCCTTGATGTTTCACTATTGAGCCGCGATCGAATTTGTTTAATCGCGGCTCGTTAGTGAGCTGAAAGGTATTGAATGAGACTTGAGTCTCGGATGTTGCGATCATCGCTGTAGCCGTTGTGGATTGCGTTTCCCAAATGAAAAAAAACCAAAGCACCTTTCACGATGTTTTATTCCTGCAAACCACCAGACTGTTTGCATTTGTCGTGTTCAGTTTATTAGCGGCCATTCTGGTCTCGCTGATCATTGGCAGTAAAGAGACTTTGTTGCGCGACGGTATTCCGTTTTTTTGGCGCAGCGACTGGAATCCCAATAAAGACCTTTACGGCGCGTTAGTGCCCGTTGTGGGAACTTTACTGACCTCTGTGATTGCACTGGTCATTGCCATTCCTGTTTCTTTCGGCATTGCCGTCTTTTTGACAGAACTCGCGCCTTCTTGGCTGCGTCGTCCAATCGGTACTGCCGTTGAAATGCTCGCCGCTATTCCCTCGATCATCTATGGTATGTGGGGATTGTTTGTATTTGTTCCCTTTTTTCAACGCTATGTTCAACCCAGCCTCATTGATTGGTTAAGTCCAATCCCGGGTATCGGTTTTTTGTTTGCCGGGCCACCCTTCGGCAGCGGGATATTTACGGCTGGCCTCATTTTGTCCATCATGATTATTCCTTTCATTGCGTCGGTCATGCGTGATGTCTTTGAATTAGTGCCTCCGATGCTCAAAGAGTCAGCCTACGGGTTGGGTGGTACCACCTGGGAGGTCATGTCCAAAGTCGTGTTGCCTTTTACAAGGGCAGGCGTGATTGGCGGGGTGATGCTGGGTCTTGGCCGAGCGCTCGGTGAGACGATGGCAGTGACTTTTGTGATCGGCAACGCGTTTCGTATGCCAACGTCTGTTTTTTCTGCAGGTACGTCAATCGCTTCAGCGCTGGCAAACCAGTTCAACGAAGCGGCTGGCTTGCAGAAGTCAGCGTTGCTTGAATTAGGCCTTATCCTGTTCTTTATCACGACTGTCGTTCTGATCGCCTCCAAGCTGTTGCTGCAGCGGATGGCAAAATCCGAAGGAGCGAAATCGTGATCAGTCAACCTCACATGGCAACGAGCAAAACCGTGGAAAGCGCAATTCACTCCCGCAATAGCGTGTACAGGCGCCGTTACGTTACCAACAAAATTATGTTGACGCTGTCGATTGGCGCGTTGATTTTTGGTTTGTTCTGGCTGATTTGGATTCTTGAGACTTTGATCGTACGGGGCGGTGGGTCTTTGAGCCTCTCGCTGTTTACAGAGATGACCCCACCACCTGGTGGCAAAGGCGGATTGCTGAATGCGATTACAGGTAGTTTGGCCATGGTGGGTGTCGGCACGTTGATCGGCACACCAGTTGGTATTTTGGCGGGTACCTATTTGGCTGAGTACGGCCAACGAGGTTGGTTGGCGCCCGCCACCCGCTTCCTGAATGATGTCTTGCTATCAGCGCCTTCCATTGTGATTGGTTTGTTCATCTATGCGGCCTACGTGGCCCCCATTGGGCATTACTCTGGGTGGGCAGGCTCGTTAGCCCTGTCGATTTTGGTGATTCCAGTGGTGGTGCGAACGACCGACAATATGTTGATGTTGGTGCCGAACGGTCTGAGAGAAGCTTGTTTCGCGATTGGTTGTCCGAAATGGAGAATGATCGTGATGGTCTGCTATAAAGCTGCGCAAAGCGGCATCACCACTGGCATTCTTTTGGCCGTTGCCCGAATTGCGGGTGAGACGGCACCGTTGCTGTTCACCGCGTTAAATAATCAGTTTATGTCTTGGGACATGAACAAGCCTTTGTCTAATTTGCCGGTGGTGATCTACCAGTTTGCGTCGACGCCTTTTAAGGATTTGAACGATCTGGCTTGGGCGGGCGCGACCTTGATTACGCTAGCAGTTTTGGCGCTAAACATCTTTGCACGAAATTTCGTGAGTAAAAAATAATTGACTGGCTGCGATAGCTGCGATCTATAGGATATATGATGGAAAACACAACTTCCGCGAGCACGGCACTCACCAATTTGCAATCAAAGATTCAGGTAAATAACTTGAACTTTTATTATGGTGGGTTTCATGCATTGCGCAACGTCAACATGACGATTGCAGAAAATAAAGTGACGGCTTTCATTGGCCCATCGGGCTGTGGTAAGTCAACGCTGTTACGTACGTTCAACAGAATGTTTGAGCTCTATCCTGGGCAACGCGCTGAGGGCGAGATTTTGCTGGATGGTGAAAACTTGCTGACCACCAAGACAGATATCTCATTGATCCGCGCGAAAGTTGGCATGGTTTTTCAAAAGCCAACACCTTTCCCGATGAGCATCTATGACAACATCGCGTTCGGCGTGCGCTTGTTTGAGCAACTGTCCAAAGCAGACATGGATGAGCGAGTTCATTGGGCACTCTCAAAAGCGGCGCTTTGGACGGAAGTCAAAGATAAGTTGAATCAAAGCGGTCATAGCCTGTCAGGCGGGCAGCAGCAGCGGTTGTGTATTGCCCGTGGGGTTGCCATCAAACCACAGATTTTGTTGCTCGATGAGCCTTGTTCTGCACTTGATCCCATTTCGACGGCAAAAGTCGAAGAGCTCATCACCGAATTGAAAAACGATTACACCGTCGTGATTGTGACCCACAATATGCAACAGGCGGCGCGGTGTTCGGATTTCACCGCCTATATGTACTTGGGCGAGTTAATGGAATTTGGTGAAACGGATCAGATTTTCGTCAAACCCACGCGTAAAGAGACAGAAGACTACATCACAGGTCGTTTCGGTTAAAGTAAGTTAAGGCATTTGGTGGGTTCTAGGTGCGTTTACTAGGTCTCATCACTCAGCCTGTTGGCAAGAATTTCGCCAATCTGTTATAGTTCAAGGCTTCGGGGCGTAGCGCAGCCTGGTAGCGCATCTGCTTTGGGAGCAGAGGGTCGTGAGTTCGAATCCCACCGCCCCGACCAATATCAAAACGGGTCTTAGATGAAATGTCTAAGACCCGTTTTTCTATTTCCGGCCACCATTGGTCTTTTTCACTCGCTACTTGGGTGGCCGATGGTCTCGGCTGGCATCAGAGATATATTTCATATCTTTTTATTGTCATTGTTTTCATCTTCTTGTCACATTGAATCATTAATATCAAAGATTCATGAGTATTTACTAGAAATTAAAAATGACAAAACATAAGCCCTTTATCCGCAGCATCCTTTGTTTGATGGCAGCCTCATTTGTAACCGTTTCAATGGCCGGTCAAGATGATGACTCGCCATTCATGGGCGACGGCAAAGCTAGAAATGCGGCTGATCCCATCTATTTCGGTCAGAAACTAGCGGATTTCCCCATGAACGCAGAGCCGGAGTCAGGCCTGCGCATCATGCCGCCCACGCGAAGTGACCTTTTTGCAGGGCAACGATTTGATTTGCGCGTCGAAACACAGACCCCCGCGCAAACCCCACCTAAGTTGGTGAGCTTGCGGATTAATGGCAAAGACGTTGCTGGGCAGTTCAAGCAGAAAATTCAAAAGCAAGGCAAGGGGACAGATTCTGGGACACCGGCGTCTGAGCTGCTTTTTGGCGAGACAGCCAGAAATATGAGTTTCGATGCGCCTGGCCAATATGTCGTTGAAGCTGTCGTCAGTGTTGATGGGACGAACAGAACGATTAGCAATGTCTATGATGTCGCAGGTGCACCCAATCCTAAAGCACAAGGGGCCGCCAACAAACTCGTCTTCTTTTTAGGCGACGGTACTGGCGTCCCGATGAGAACCGCAGCACGTCTGATTAGCAAACGAATCGTCGAAGGCAGGGCAGAGCCCCTGGCTTTAGAGAAACTGTCGGCGCTCGGGATGAGTCGTACGACCTCATTCGATAGCATCATCACTGACTCAGCGCCCGGGATGTCGAGTTTGGTGAGTGGCGTCAAACAGTCAAACAATGCGGTCCAAGTGTCGATTGACAACACGCCTGAAGATGCACTTGATAATCCTCGGGTCGAAACGATCTTTGAATACATGAAGCGCGTGCACGGCTGGAAGATCGGTGTTGTGACGGATGCCTTCCTGGTCGACGCGACTCCAGCGAGCGCACAAGCGCACAACCGCGCTCGGCGCAACTATTTGAATATTGCCCAGCAAATGATTGGTTACTTCGACGACTCAAGCGAGTTGAAAAAGACGGGTAACGCTGGCTTGGCCGAATTGTCGCAGCCACTTGACGTGTTGATGGGCGGCGGCGCGGTTCACTGGATGAAACAAAACAATCCATTGCTGCAAGGGTTTTATCAATATCCAGAGGGTAGCGGCCGCAAGGACGTTGACCTCTTGGCCAATGTGGCACCGTCGCTAGGCTATAGCGTCGCCCACAATGTGGACGAATTACGCAATGCGCCTAACAACAAAAAACTGATTGGTATGTTCACCGGCGAGTTCCGTAAAACCTCAAGTGGTTTGGGGCCTGACAATATTCCCGGCGTTTTGGATCGCCTGGTGTCGAGAGACAGAGCCACCATCCGTGGTAAGAGCGCGCGTGACGCCGAGATCGGCATGAACGTCGCTCCGCCTTACGGTACGGCTTGTGGTGCTACGGTAGCAGACTGTTTCAGCAAAGTACCCATGAAACAAGAAATGATCGATAAGGCGATCAGCGTGCTGGACGGGTTGGCCAAAAAAGACAACCCCAAGAGCGATGGCGGTTGGATGTTGCTGGTTGAGCAGTCGCAATCAGACAAAATGGGGCACATCCTTGAATACGATCGGGCAATCTATGAGGTCGTTGAACTGGATCGTGCGGTAGAAAATACTGTCAAGCGCTTTGCTGACGATAAGCGTGCTTTGACCGTCGCAACATCAGATCATGCCCAACCGCAGACCATTATTGGCGTTGCCATGACCGGGGCGTTGATTGAAGGTGCTGGCAAATGCTTTCAGACGACCAATGGCAATTACCCCGTCATGCTCGGGTCGACTGCCGATCCCGATCGTCCATGCGCGTTGCAAGATGCCATCGGTACCTTTAACGACGCGACCTTTCCGACTTACGCTGACCTGAACCGTGATGGTTTTCCGGATGATCCAGACCCAGCGATTAAACTGATCATTGAGGATGGCGGTCGTCCGACTTACAGCACGACTTTCTTGACGAACTATCAACCACTCAAACCCAACAGTTCGAGAAAGACCGAAGACGGTAAGAAGATCGATCAGGCCGCTTTGCCCGATCCAGTCAGACAGCCTGACGGCTTGTTGATGACGGGCAATATGCCAACACGTAACGTGAAAGGTGGTGCAAATAAAACCGGCGGGGTCGTCGATATTGCACCGCACGCAGGTGACGACGTGCTGGTGGCTGCCGAAGGGGCAGGGGCACAGAATTTTGCTGGCTTCTACGACAACACCACCATCTTAACCAGACTGGTTCGTTCTTTCGGCGCTCGTGCTGCGGGTGACACGACGTCCACAGGTGGCTTGAAAGGATGGTAATGCGTCGACTGGGTGTTATCCGCGCCATCGCTGCTGTTGCCCTGCTCGCCGTCTTTGAGGCGGCTGGCGCGACAGATGTGGTGGGCCGAGTGGTTGATGTCGCTGACGCCCGCGTGTTTGATGGCGCCACCGTGAGCTTTAGGGCGGGTCAGACGCAAGGCCCGCAAGTGGCAACCGACGCTGGCGGCTTTTTTAGAGCCCCGGGTTTGGCAAAAGGCGCCTATGTGCTCGATATCCAGTTAGCCGACGGGCGCAACTTCGCCAGCCGTTTGCTGGTGAGTGAGCTATCAAAGACGCAGTTTGTCGAAATTGACTATAGCCGTTCTGTGTCACCCGATGACGAAGACGACTATTGAGCTCGCCGGTTTATCGATCTGTATGTTTAACTTCCCTTTATTCACCTCGTGACCATTTGAGCTATGACAACATCCGATCCTTCGAATGCACCTAAGCCGTCGTCTGCAAACCGTAAGACCATGGCAGAGCGGGCCCATGACGACTTGATCGATAGCTATGATGAAGAGCTCGAAATGGAAATTGATGACGACATGCTCGACGAGCTGTTGATGGATTCAACACCTGGCAGCGAAACCGATAGTCGGCATGCTGAAAGACGTCTGTACTTTCGCGAATTGCTGCGGTTGCAGGGTGAACTGGTTAAGTTGCAAGATTGGGTGGTTGCCAAGAAGCTCAAAGTGGTCGTGTTGTTCGAGGGCCGCGACGCGGCGGGCAAAGGCGGGTCTATCAAACGGATCACGCAACGGCTGAACCCGCGCGTCTGCCGAGTGGTCGCCTTGCCGGCACCGAACGAACGCGAAAAGACGCAGTGGTATTTTCAACGCTACGTACCGCATCTACCCGCAGGCGGTGAAATCGTTCTGTTCGATCGCAGCTGGTACAACCGGGCGGGCGTTGAACGTGTGATGGGGTTTTGTAATGATCAAGAGTACGAAGAGTTTTTCAGAACGGTGCCGGATTTCGAGCGGATGTTGGTCAGTTCAGGCATTATCCTGATCAAGTACTGGTTCTCGATTTCTGACGACGAACAGCACACACGATTTAGCATGCGCATCCGCGATCGCCTGAAGCAGTGGAAGCTCAGCCCGATGGATTTGGAATCACGCCGTCGGTGGGAAGATTACACTCAAGCGAAAGAAGTGATGCTCAAGCGAACGCATATCCCTGAGGCACGCTGGTGGGTTGTCGATGGTGATGACAAAAAACGAGCCCGTTTGAACTGTATTCATCACTTGCTTGGGCAAGTCCCTTACGAAGAAATCGAACATCCACCCGTCGTTTTACCTGAACGGGTTCATCACCCTGACTACGAGAGACACCCGGTCCCGGCCGATATGCATGTTCCTGTGGTGTACTGACTGATGAAGATCCTGATCGCCACAGAAGCTTGGGACCCGCAGGTCAACGGCGTCGTCCGTACCCTCAAGATGACGTCCAGAGAGCTGACGCGTTTGGGACACGAGGTGCTGGTCGTCAATCCGTCCATGTTCAAAAGTATTCCCTGCCCCACGTACCCTGAAATTCGTTTGCCGCTCGTGACCAGTAGGTCCGTTAAAAAAGTGATAGATGCCTTTGCGCCTGATGTGGTTCACATCGCAACCGAAGGGCCGCTGGGCTGGGCTATCCGAGGCTTGGCGATTGACCGTGGTTGGCGGTTCAGTACGGGTTACCACAGCCGTTTTCCTGAGTATGTTCAGATGCGCATTGGTCTGCCTGTGGGTTTGAGCTACGCATTGCTCAAGCATTTCCATAACGCCGGTGTGGCCACGCTCGTGCCCACACCCGCCATGATGTCGACCCTGCAGACAAGAGGGTTTACCAAACCTGTGATCTGGAGTCGCGGGGTAGACAGCGAGATCTTCGAACCCAAGGGCGACAAGTTACCGCGCACCGACAAGCCGGTGTTTTTGTATGTGGGTCGATTGGCGGTAGAAAAAAGTGTTGAAGATTTCTTGTCACTTGATTTACCAGGTGAGAAATGGGTCGCTGGTGAGGGCCCCAGTGCAGAAGCGTTACGCAAGAAATTCCCAGACGTTCGTTGGTTCGGCGTTTTGTCTGGGGCTGAACTCGCCACGCTCTATCGGAGCGCCGATGTGATGGTGTTCCCCAGCAAGACAGACACGTTTGGCTTAGTGATGATCGAGTCGATGGCGTGTGGCACCCCCGTTGCTGCCCTACCCGTGACTGGCCCCATTGATGTGCTGGGCGACTCAGAGGGGGGCGTGATGAATGACGATTTGCGGGCTGCCTGTTTAGAGGCGTTACACGTCGATCGTGACACAGTTGCAGAGTTTGGAAAAAAATACACTTGGGCGGCAGCAACTCAGCAGTTTTTGTCAGCGCTGAAACCGATTCACACGAACATCCCACTACAATAAACACCTGTAGGAAGGTGTTGATGAATTTGCGTGAAGGATGCTTGCATGGGTCGTTGTCGGTTGGTTTTTTTTCTGTTTTTTTTCTTGATCAACACGACAGCAAAGGCTTATGCGCCGCTAAACACGGATGACGCTGCGACCGTGGCAAAAGGCAGTCACCAGATAGAGCAATACTTTTTTCTGATTAGTGAATACAGTCCGTCTGCTACCCCCGAAGATGGGGTAAGTTCTGGCGAAAATTATGAGGGTACGGGTCTTGCACGAGGGTTTCCCTTTGCGTATGCCACGGGGTTAGCCGAGGCACTCGATGTGTCATTCAGCCCAACGGTATATGCAACGCCGACAGGCGACTTTTCACCGATCGGCAACTATACCTTTGCTACAAAATGGCGTTACCACGGCGATGGCGAGCACGGTTTCAATGCTGCGATTAAGCCGATGTTGATTTTGCCTGCCACTGCAGATCAGCAGGTCTATGGTATTGGTAATGCGAAACTCAACGCTGGTATTACCGCCATTTTTTCTTACTATTGGCCGGACGTCGAGTTGCATACGAATGCGAGCTATTTTCGCGCCCCTTACGACCCCAATAGTCAAGTAGGTTTTAGCCCGGATGCCAAACGAACCAATCTATATGCTGTCTCGGTAGCACCTGTCTGGCAGTTAGTGCCGAAATTTAAACTTGCGCTGGATGTTGGCATCAACACAAACCCGAATGAACCCGACCCCTCCTTAACAACCTATGCGATGTTGGCCTTCATCTACTCACCAACAAAAGATTGGGATCTTGGCTTGGCCTATCAACGTAACGCCACCAACTTCGGCGCCATGTTTTCTTCTGGCGAAACCAACACCACGCGTTTTCAAGCAGGCGTGACTTATCGCTTCGATTGAGAAGTGTGCGGTTGTCATCTAACTGCCATGATTTGGTCATACAACGTTCATGAGTTGCTGATGTAATATCGACTCATGAATCACTATCGCGCCATCTGGATTTCAGACATTCACCTGGGTACACCAGGATGCCAGGCTACCTACCTCCTGGATTTCTTGAAACACAACGAGGCAGATACTTTTTACTTGGTCGGCGACATCATCGACGGCTGGCGACTTCAAAAATCTTTCTACTGGCCTCAAACGCACAACGACGTTGTGCAAAAGCTGTTGCGTAAAGCGCGTAAAGGGACAGAGGTCATTTATATCCCAGGTAATCACGACGAAAGTGTTCGGCAATTTTTCGGTATGTCTTTTGGCGATGTCAAAGTCGTCGAAGAGTGGATTCATACGACCGCCGACGGCCGCAAACTTTGGGTGACTCACGGCGATTTATTTGACAGTGTGATGCAATACGCCAAATGGCTCGCCTATGTTGGTGATAGCCTGTATACCTTCATTTTGTTCCTGAACCGATACTTCAACCGCATTCGAATCCGTTTGGGATTTCAATATTGGTCCCTGTCGCAATACTTGAAGCATCAAGTCAAAAATGCGGTGAGTTTCATTACCGACTTTGAACACATCATGGCGCGCGAAGCGCGGATGCGTCAATGCGACGGCGTGGTGTGTGGTCACATTCATAATGCTGAAATTCGCGAAATTGACGGGTTACTGTACTGTAACGATGGTGATTGGGTCGAAAGTTTGACCGCCTTGGTCGAGACTCATGAAGGCGAACTAAAGATTGTCCATTGGACGCATATACACGGGGATCTGGCCACCGACGAAGCGGTTGAAGGCGTCACCGGCAAACGTGCACCTGCTCGCCCAGCAGAGGCGGTGCCAGCGTTAGAGCCTGCTATGCTTGAGTCATTGGCAAGTATGGCCATACAGCCCCGTAAGATTTGAGGACGATGATGCGAATTTCGATTATCACGGATGCTTGGGAACCCCAGGTAAACGGCGTTGTTAGAACCCTAAAGCAAACACTGACCGAATTGATTGCCATGGGGCATGAAGTGGATATGATCACGCCGAATGATTTTTTCACGGTGCCTTGCCCCACCTATCCAACGATTTCACTGGCCGTCTATCCTCGTCGAAAATTAGCTCAACGCCTGAAGGCATTTGCCCCTGATGCAATGCATATTGCGACGGAAGGTCCGTTAGGGATCGCTGCACGCAACTACGCGGTCAGAAATAAGTTGCCGTTCTCAACGGCCTATCACACGCGGTTTCCAGAGTATGTGAAGGCGCGTATCAACATACCCCTTCACTGGACGTACCGCTTCCTGAGATGGTTTCACGGGCCCGCTATGGCGGTGATGGCACCCACCTCTGTGGTCAAACGTGATCTTGAGATGCACGGGATTGACAATACCGTGCTGTGGTCCCGGGGCGTGGATCTCGATGTTTTTAAATTGCCGACCACTGAAGAAGCATCGGCAGATGCCTCGACGTTAATCCCAGATCATTCACCGTATCCGGTCTTTTTATATGTGGGACGTGTCGCCGTCGAAAAAAATATCGATGCGTTTTTGAAGCTCGATTTGCCAGGCACTAAATGGGTGGTGGGTGGCGGCCCCGGTCTTGCAGACATGAAGAAAAAGTATCCAGATGCAAAGTATTTCGGGGAATTGAACAAGTACGAATTGGCAAAGATTTATGCTGCTGCGGATGTCTTTGTGTTCCCCAGCAAAACGGATACGTTTGGTTTGGTGTTGCTCGAGGCGATGGCCTGTGGGCTGCCAGTTGCTGCATATCCTGTGACAGGGCCTATTGATGTATTGGGTGATTCAGGGGCCGGCGTCATGCATGATGACTTGCGCGAAGCCTGTCTGCAAGCGTTGCACATTGATCGTGCGATCGCTCGGGCACATGCCGAGACCTTTTCTTGGCGTGCAGCGACCGAGCAATTCGAGTTTTATTTAAGGCCAGCACCGATTGCGCCAAACCCGCTGATGGCCTTAGACTGATCGTGATTTGATGCCAGCGCTACCCCCAACCCCACCGCCTTACCATATCGATCAAAATCCGCACAAAGGCAATCGCGGGTTGGCCAGGGCGTGGCACGCGGCGAAAAACTCGTGGCGAGGTCTGGTCTTCGCTTTCAACGAAGAGAGTGCGTTTCGGCAAGAACTGACCTTGGCCGTCGTGTTGTCGCCTATCGCGATCTGGGCGCCTGTCTCTGCGCTTGATCGCGCGTTGATGTTCGCCACCCTGATACTCGTGCTGGTTGTCGAACTGTTGAACTCTAGCGTCGAAGCCGCCATCGATCGAATTTCGTTTGAGCAGCACGATCTATCCAAACGTGCCAAAGACTTCGGGTCTGCTGCTGTATTTTTGGCGTTGCTGCTAGCCTTGGTCATTTGGGCCACCATCCTTACCCCCGTGGTGATGGCAATCCTTAAGTTTTGATCCTGAGGATTTCTACCCCAACCCCTTCGCTGTCCGGATAAACATCGGGCTTCTCAGCCGAAATACCCACCGCACGGATCAACTTGTGTTGCATCAAGGTATCAGCAATCTTGTCACACAGGGTTTCAAGCAAATGGATATGCCCGACTGCGGCTATCGAGTGAATGGTGTCGCGCATCAAGTTGTAATCAACCACCTCGAGCAGTTTGTCTTCTTTAGGCGTATTGTCAGTCAGCGGGACGTACACGTCCACATTGATTAAGACACGCTGTGGCCCCTTTTTTTCAGACTCATAAACGCCGATATTCATCATAATTTCGAAATGACGTAGAAAAAGACGTCTGCAATCTGCGAGCGCGGGGTAAGTCAGAAGAGGTGAGTTCATGGCGAGCCGTTATTGAGTCAGGAACACGACATCGCGGTCCATGGGTTGTAGGTGCTGACCACCGTCGACAAACAGGGTGGTACCCGTTACTGCATGGGCAGTTGTCAAATAGAGGACGGCGGCCGCAATATCTTGAGGGGTTGATGAATAGCCCAACGGCGTCAGTTTGTTTGATGCGGCAAAACCCTGCTCAGTCTGATCCTTGGACATCATGGTGACGCCTGGCGCGATACCCACCACACGCAACGTCGGGGCGAGTGATTTTGCAAGCAAAGTCGTCGCATTGTTCAAGGCAACTTTTGATAGGGTGTAAGACAAGTAATCCGGATTCAAGTTTTCCAACTTTTGATCCAGCAGATTAATGACAAGACCAGGTTGGTCGGGTTGAGTGGTCAGCGCTCGTCGGGCGTGATAGAGCGCTCGCGACAAGGTCAGTGGCGCTGACAGGTTGATTCGCATGTGCTTATCTAAGTGGGCATAACTGAATTGCTGAATGTCATCGTAATCAAACAGTGAAGCATTGTTGACAATGCAGTCCGGTACGCCCAGTGCGCGATGACAGCTTGGCAGTAGCGCAACCACATCTGGCTCGTGCTCAAGGTCGGCCTGAAGGGTAATGGCACGTTGCCCCATCGTCCGAATTGTCGCCGCGGTTTCTTCGGCATCTTGGTGAGACACGCCATAGTGAATAGCAATATCCCAACCCGCACGGGCCAACTCGAGGGCGATAGCTCGCCCCAGGCGCTTGCCAGCACCCGTGATCAAGGCGATTTTTGAAGGTGTGATGGTCATGACAGCAACGGACTGCGAATTTTCGAATAACCGCTGGCGAGATCATAAGCGTGTGCCATTTTAAGCACTTCAAGATCCGCTTGGGCGGGGCCGATGATTTGAATGCCGGCGGGTAAACCATTGGGTCCGAACCCAGCGGGTGCGGACAGGGCTGGCAACCCGGCAAAGGTCGCCATGATGACCCCTTGCATCCAACGGTGATAGGTATCCATCTTTTGACCTGCGATCTCTGCGGGCCAGTGCTGTTCTGCTGCGAAAGGAAACACTTGTGCAGTTGGCATGACGAGATAATCGTAGGTTTCGAATAAGCGACGCAAGGTTTGATACCAGGCGGTCCTGACCCGAGCTGCCTCGTAGACGTCCAGGGCGGTGAGCTTTAAGCCATTTTCAATTTCCCAGATAGCCTCGGGTTTCAATAAGGCTCGTTTTTCAGGCACTTGATAGAGGGCCGCGTTTGCGCCTGTAAACATAAAGCCTCTGAGGGTGATCCAGGCCCGCCAGAGTTGATCGAGATCAAATTGAGGGATAACTTCTTCGACGTGACAACCCACCTGTGCAAAATGCTGCAACGCCTGTTGACATGTCTCGAGCATGCCAGGCTCGGTGGGCAAGTGCCCGTTCAAGTTACCTAGCCAGCCGATTCGTTTACCGCTCATGTTCTGATCGAGCGGTTGCGAAAATTTGCGGGCATCATCCTGCCGTCGAGTGAGGGGTACTTGCGGGTCGAAACCTGCTTGCACCGATAGCAATAAACCGAGGTCTGTGACGGTGCGTGCCATGGGCCCGACCACGCCAAATTGCTGAAAAAATACTTCATCGCCAGGCCCCGCAGGCACACAGCCAAACGAGGTACGAAAACCGAAGATATTATTGAAGCCGGCAGGCGTGCGCAGCGAACCCATCATGTCCGAGCCATCAGCCAAGGGCAACAGGTGAAGCGCCACCGAGACCGCTGCGCCGCCACTACTCCCCCCGGCAGAGACACGTTGGTCAAATGCATTGAGTGTCGTTCCGTAAACGGTGTTGTAGGTATGCCCACCTAAACCAAATTCAGGCGAATTTGTCCGAGCGACAAAAATTGCGCCTGCCGCTCTCACTTTCGCATTGGCGGCTGAATCAACCGTTGTTTGTTGGTTCTTAAAAATGGGCGAACCATTGGTGGTGATCATGCCAGCGACGGGTGCAAGATCTTTAGGTGCCTGTGGAAAGCCATGCAAGGGACCCATGCTCTCACCACGAGCGAGTTGCTGGTCTCTTTCTTGGGCGAGCCGCTTGACTGCATCCCTTTCGGCAAAGCCGACGAGCGCATTGACTGTCGGGTTTAACCGATCAATTTGAGTCAAGTAGGCATCCATGACCTCCACACAAGAGACTTGCCGCTGGTGGATTGCTTGGGACAGTTCGGTACCGTTGAGTTCGATAATGTCTGACATAGGAATCGTTATGGTCTAGTTGAGGGGGGACTCGTCAATGGATGAGCGGGGTCTGATTGATGCCGGCTGGCCCATGTGGCTGACCAGAATGCGCAGGCAAACAAGATGGCAGTCAAGCATACGCTGATAAGAACCACTTGATAAGAGTTGTTGATCGTCCAGAGGCTGGCTGCAGCGAGCGGACCAACGGCTCTGGCAATCATCGACGGGACAGTCAGCAAACCATTCAGAGCTCCGTAGGCATGTCGGCTAAGTAGCTCTGGCACGATCAAACTGCGCACAATTGTAAAAATGCCATTGGATAAGCCATAGCAGGTCACCAGCAGCGCGACCAGCCAGAAGTCGGGGCGCTCGATCCCGGCGAGCGTGCCGAAGATAAAGGGAAACACGCAGGCCACCGTCGAACCCAGTATCCGCATCGACGTGGTCTTTGCGAGATAGGCAATGACAACACGACCGAAAACCTGTGCGGGCCCTAACAGGGTGAGCGCAAGCACAACATCATCGGTGCTGAGGCCCTTTTCTTGCAAAATCGGGTAAGCGTGAAAGATAAACACAGTGAACATGATTGAATAGAGCGTCAGAGCCAGTAACAGGAGCCAGAAGACGCTAGTCTTGAGTGCGGCTCTCACGACCGCGTTATCTCTGGCTTTGTTGGCTTCATGCGCTTCACGGTGAGAGGCCTGCTCGTGATCGAATTGCGGTTTGATGCAGGACCAGTAGATAAGCGCCCAAAGGAGGTTGATTGTCGCCAGTATCATCAAGGATTGGCGCCAGCCAACATGATTGAGCAAAAATTGCTCTAGCGGAATAAATACCGTGCTGGCAAATCCGCCCCAAAGCGTGATAACAGTGATGAGTGGCCTCGCGTTGGCGGATCCGACTCGTCGTGCCATGACTGCAAAGGCGGGTTCATAAAGAATGCATGCTTGCAACGCGCCCAGTGCGGCACAAAGCCAATAAAAGCTCAGCAGGCGGTCGACATCCGACCAACAGAGCAGGATCAGTGCTGCAAGGACGGAGGCGCCAGCCATCAGCCACCTTCCATAGCCGCGATCTATCCCCAACCCCGCCGGATACGTGAATAAGGCCGTCACGAGCATGCTGATGGTGGCACCCGTGAAAATGGCTGGTTTCGACCACCCGAGGTCAGCACCCATAGCTGCGGCCAGAAGTGGGAAGCTGTAGTACAGAGAACCCCATGCACAGACTTGGCCTGCGCCGAGGATGTTGGCGAGCCAGTGAGCTGGAATCACGCCAGAGTTTTGTATCATTCTTGTTCGCTTGGACGATGCGCCAGTTTGACGGGCTTCTGACTTTTGATAGCAGACGTGATCGTACTAGTTTTTCTGTTCTAAGACACCCTGACCTACAATTAGCGATTGTTTGCAAAACTTAATCAATGAACAAGCTTCTAGAACAACTTTGGGTTTGGACGTTCAAGCCAACTGCCCAACGATGGCTCGCCCCATTGGTGACAATATGGCTAGCGTGTTTGGCATGGCTGCGGTTTCTGCATTTGCCAGACGAAGGTCGTTATGTTGGCGTTGCCTGGGATATGTTTCGGGCGGACAGTCTATGGGTGCCACTCATGAACGGGTTGCCCTATTTTCACAAGCCCCCGCTGTTCTACTGGCTCTGCGAATTGTCTTTCGTCCTGTTCGGGGTGCATGAGTGGTCGGCTCGTATCGCACCAGTGGTCGCCGCCGCGGCGGCGGCGATGACACTGTTTGTGTTCGTACGCAAACATAGCGGGATTAAGGTTGCTGTGCTCACGCTCGGCATGTTGGTGACCATGCCTTTGTTCTATGGTGGCGCGCAGTACGCAAACCTCGACATGCTAGTTGCGGGGATGATGACCTTGACCGTGCTGGCGGGCGCAGAAGCTGTCCTGCGTCATGAATCGGGCCAAGCGTGGCGAGTGATGTCGCTCTGGGCTGCGGTGTTTGCGGCTTTTGCGATTCTGGCAAAAGGGCTTATTGGGGTTGTCTTGCCAGGTGGCGTGCTTTTTTTCTGGCTGGTGTTCTCTGGCCGTTGGCGCAAACTGGGTGTGCTGCTTTGGCCACCCGCCATCATCGCATTTTTGATCGTCGTGCTGCCTTGGTTCTTGATGATGCAGCATTTATATCCAGGGTTCTTTCATTATTTCTTTGTCTATCAACATTTTGAGCGTTTCGTCAGCGAAAGCTTTAACAACACGCAGCCGTTCTGGTTTTATCTTCCCATCGTGTTTTGCTTAACGTTGCCATGGTCGATTGCGAGTCTCGGGTTTTTCATGCCCGTTTTCTGGCGAGGCCCAAAAGCAAAACTGAGTGGTCTCATGTGGTGTTGGTTGGCTGTGATAGGGTTGTTCTTTTCGGTGCCTGCCTCGAAGTTGATCGGCTACATCTTGCCAGTTTTATTTCCCCTGGCTGTACTTTTTGCCGAGGTGATTGTGTGTTGGTTGAGCACCGGCTCTGCTGCACTTGGTAAGCAGGTTCGCCAAGGGGTGAGAACATGTTTTGTCGTTGCCGTCTGCGTCTGCATCACGACATTGGTCATCTTTCGGTTTAATCAGAAAGACAGTGGTGCGAATATGGGTGAACGAATTGCCCTTGAGCTACAAGCAGAAGACACCTTCGTCTTTTTAAAAAGTTATCCTTTTGATTTGCCTCTCTATACAAAGATGCGCAAACCAGCTTGGGTTGTTGAGGATTGGCCCAATCTCGAACAGCGAGACAACTGGCGCAACGAACTTGCAGATGCGGCGCAATTTAACCCTGCTTTAGGTCGCGAAGTGCTGGTTAATAAGGATGCAGTGTTGCCCCGACTGTGCCAAACGGTAGATAAGGTGTTTTGGGTAAGAGCCGATGTTGACGAATGGCCTGCTTGGGCTTTTATCAAAGATGTGGCGCCGTTTGTCCGCGAAGAAAATGACGGTATGGTCTGGAAAATCACGACCAATCAGGCTTTTAAATCTAAATTTTGCCAATAATGATCAGATGGGTTGTGCCACGATGACCCTCAGGAGCCAGACAGATGAGTAACCGCGTCAAAAACCCAGAAGATTTACGCAGCGCACGCTGGTTTTCGCCTGACGATTTGCGCGCATTTGGACATCGATCCCGTGCGATGCAGATGGGCCTTGGTCCTGAGGATTGGGCGGGTAAGCCTGTGATCGGCATTATCAATACATGGTCTGATATCAATCCCTGCCACACGCATTTTAAGCAACGGGTTGATGACGTTAAAAAGGGTGTCTTGCAGGCTGGTGGATTTCCCATCGAACTGCCTGCCCAATCGCTTGCAGAGCAATTTGTGAAGCCGACGACCATGCTTTATCGAAATCTGCTCGCGATGGATGTGGAAGAGCTCTTACGCTGTCACCCCGTGGATGGGGTGGTGCTGATGGGGGGGTGTGACAAGACAACACCAGCGTTGCTGATGGGTGCAACGAGTGCAGGATACCCGGCCATTTACTTGCCAGCTGGGCCCATGTTGAGGGGTAACTGGCAAGGCAAGATATTAGGCTCGGGATCGGATGCCTGGAAGTATTGGGATGACCGGCGCGCTGGTTTGATCAATCAAAAGCAATGGTTGGAGATCGAAGGCGGCATCGCCCGCAGCCACGGAACCTGCATGACAATGGGCACTGCAAGTACCATGACCGCCATCGCTGAGGCGCTTGGCATGACTTTGCCAGGTGCCTCGTCTATCCCCGCCGCAGACTCCAACCATATCCGGATGTCAGCCGAAACGGGGCGCCGTATCGTGGATATGGTGTGGGAGGACCTCACCCCTCAAAAAATCCAAACCCATGGCGCCTTTGAGAATGCCATTGCGGTGGCGATGGCAATGGGATGCTCGACCAATGCCATCATTCATGTGATCGCTCAAGCGAAGCGGGCAGGCTGCAATATCGGTTTAGAGGACTTTGATCGGTTCAGCCGCATTGTCCCTGTCATTGCCAACGTTCGTCCCAGTGGTGACAAGTACCTGATGGAAGACTTTTTTTACGCGGGTGGATTGCTGGGATTGATGACGCAAATCAAACAGCATTTGCACCTCGATGCGTTGACCGTCACAGGCGCAACCGTGGGTGAAAACATTGCAGGCGCTGAGGTTTACAACGAGGATGTGATTAGATCGATCGATAACCCCATCTACGCGGAAGGGGCACTGGCTGTGCTAAAGGGTAATTTAGCGCCCGACGGTTGCGTGATTAAACCGAGTGCATGCCCGGCTCATTTACATCAGCATACTGGCCCCGCGTTAGTTTTTGATGATTATCCGTCGATGAAAGCGGTGATCGACCGTGATGATCTGGACGTCACGGCAGACCACGTGCTGATTCTTCGTAATGCCGGCCCGCTGGGTGGCCCCGGCATGCCAGAGTGGGGGATGTTGCCGATGCCCAAGAAGCTCTTAAAGCAGGGCGTAAGAGATATGTTGCGCCTATCGGACGCGCGAATGAGTGGCACGAGCTACGGCGCTTGCGTGCTGCATATTTCACCCGAGTCTTATGTTGGTGGCCCACTGGCACTCGTTCAGAATGGTGACTTAATCACTGTCGATGTGCCCGCACGGACCATCAGACTAGAGGTCACTGATGAAGAGCTTGCGCAACGCAGAGCGATCTGGAAGGCACCAGAACCGCGCTACGAAAGGGGCTACGGGTGGATGTTTTCTAAACACATCCAACAAGCCCATGAGGGCTGCGATTTCGACTTCTTGCGCACCGATTTTGGTGCACCAGTGCCTGAACCGGATATCTTCTAAAAATGGTGGGGTGACCGATGGGGCTCGAACCCACGACAACCAGAATCACAATCTGGGACTCTACCAACTGAGCTACGGCCACCGAAGAAGCAAAATTTTAGCATGTTTGCGTTGAGAGGGCATTAAGGTGTTCGCGACAGTGTTTGAAAGTTTCATGATCAGTTTCTGGCCGCACATACTTTTTGCGTTCACAACCGTTGCCAGTGCGCTCGCCGTCATACACGCCGCGATGACCAAACGAGATGTACGCGCGGCGATTGGTTGGGTCGCGTTGATTCTGTTTTCCCCTTTGCTTGGGGCAACCATCTATTTCATTGTTGGTATCAATCGCATTCGAAAAGAAAAGGTACTGCAGCAACTGGACAATGCTGTCCGTTTCGAAGAAATTAGGGATCGTCTGCTCGTGAGTGCGGTGAGTGCTTTTTCAGCGCCCCAATTTGCAGCTCAAAAAAAGTTGGGCGACGCCATTGGCCCTTTTCAATTGCTTGGATATAACCAGATTTCACTGATCCCCGGTGGCGACGAAACGTATGCGGCCATGATTCGTGTGATCGAGGGGGCGCAGCAATCGATTGCGGTGCAGTGCTACATCTTCGATCACGACTCGGTGGGTGTACGCATTGCCCAGGCGTTGATCGACGCGAAAGCGCGTGGAGTCGAGGTGCGAGTCTTGATTGATTCGGTGGGTTCCAAGTATTCGCGACCGGCAATTACCCAGATGCTGACCCAAGCAGGTGTAAAAACAGCTCTGTTCATGACCACGTTTTTCGGCTTGAGGCTGGCCTATTCCAACCTGCGTAGCCACCGAAAACTGTTGATTGTTGACGGCGTGCTCGCTCTGACGGGCGGCATGAATATTCGCAAAGCATTCTCGGCAAGTGAGATGGGCGATCACGTGATGCGTGATACGCATTTTGAAGTCCGCGGCCCTGCTGTTCATCAAATGATGTTGAGTTTTGCCCACGATTGGACGTTCACCACCAAGGAATCCCTCGCCGGAGAACCCTGGTTTTTCGCCAACGAACAACTCATCCCAGAGGTCGGCGTGCCGATTCGTTGTGTACCGTCGGGCCCTGACGATGCGAGTTTGTCACATAATCAGCGCATTTTGCTTGGGGCACTGTCCGTCGCTCGTCATCATGTGAGAATACAGTCGCCGTATTTTTTACCCGATCTACAGCTCATTGCTGCGTTATCGACGGCATCTTTGCGCGGTGTCACCGTGGATATCGTGGTGCCAGGTAGCAATAATTTGAAAATGGTGGATGCCGCGATGATGGCGCAATTCGATCAAGTTCTCGGTGCCGGTTGCCGTGTCTGGCGCGCCCAAGGTACCTTTGACCACTCTAAACTTTGCACGATTGACGGCGCTTGGTCGTATGTCGGATCTTCGAATCTCGATCCGCGAAGTCTGCGCTTAAACTTCGAGCTTGATCTTGAAGTATTTGATCAGGTGCTTGCACAGCAAATAGAACAACGCGTCGATGCACTGATCTCCAAGGCCGACCCCATCACAATTGACTTGATTCAAAGTCAAAGCTTCTTCATTCAGTTGCGCAATAAGATCGCATGGCTTTTCTCGCCGTATCTTTAAACCTGCGCTCATGAGCTGGGCAATCCGTACAGTTCGGCAGCCTTTCGTCAGCCAGCGTTTGCAGTGGCTCGTGAGCTAAATCAACGGATCTTGATCTGGGAGAGCTGTGGGTGCCACCGCTGCACCCTCGATGTTATGACGGGTCATCGAGTGTTTAACAAATCCTTCTGCTTTCATTTTTTCAACAAAATGACGTAAAAATGCGGCAGCAGCGGCGCCCCTTTCTTTTGGAATGCCCATGGCCTGGCGAATGACCATAAACCGCTCAGGTAGCAATCTGACCCCTTGAATGCCTTTGGTATCCAGTTGAAGTTGTTGCTTGACCCCGGCAGCCACGTCGATGTGCTGATCTAGAAACGTTGGGACGACCGCCTGAGACGAGTTCGCATGGACAATTTCTGCGTGTTTTAAATGCCGACTCAAAAACAAGTCGTAGGCACTCCCTTTACCAACGACGACTTTTTTGCCAATCACATCAACTTGATCATTTCGAGTGACAGGGTCTGCTGCCCGAACCAAATAAAAACCCTCAATGAGTACATAGGGCCAAGTGAAAGCGATTTCTTTGCCACGTTCGGGGTCGATCGCAAAAAAACCTATATCGGCACGCCCTGAGGTGACGGTTTCGACGGATTTGCCGGCAGTGTTGTTCACCACAAGCTCGACAGGTAAATTCAACTCAGCCCCCAAGGCTCGGGCTAAATCGATAGAAATGCCATAAGGCTGCCCATTACTGTCTACATTGGCAAGTACCGGGTTGCCCATGTTAAGTGACGCACGCAACACGCCAGTCGGTGCGAAGGCTTTCATCAGATCAGGCGTTAGTTTCATCAACAGTCCGATATTGTCAGGTCGTTTGCTTAAAATTAACTATCGAGATATTACCGCAAGGGTATACGATGACTGTCGTTAGTTGGGTATTGGATTAAAGATGCCATTAAATTACTCGAGAAGACTTGCTGGTAATGAGCGCACCAAGGATGCTGACCGCCAACTGGGTTTGATTTTGGCGTTTACCGCAGGGGCGATCAACGCTGGCGGTTTTTTGGCTGTGCAACAGTACACGTCACATATGACGGGGATTGTGTCGGCGATGGCCGACCATGTTGCCTTAGGGGCTTATGACCTCGCATTAGGCGGTGTAGGGGCACTTGGTTCATTTATCTGCGGTGCGGCCTTTTCGGCGCTACTGGTCAACTATTCACGAAGGCACCGCATGCAAAGTGAGTATGCGTTGCCGTTAACGGTAGAAGCGATTCTCTTACTTTGTTTTGGCATGATTGGCAGCTTGTTGACCGATATTCACGGTATTTTCGTGTCGGCAACGGTGATGCTGCTCTGCTTTATCATGGGCTTGCAAAACGCAGTGATCACGAAATTAAGTAATGCTGAAATTCGAACCACGCACATCACGGGGATCGTGACAGACATTGGCATTGAACTCGGTAAGCTGGTGTATCGCAATCAAAAAAAATTAATAGGTGTGCCGTTTGTGCAAGCCAGCCGTCCGAAGCTAAAAATGCTGGTGGCGATGGCCTCGAGTTTTTTTCTGGGGGGATTAACAGGTGCGCTAGGCTTCAAATATGTAGGCTACGCAGTCACCATGCCGCTTGCGACGGTGCTGTTTGCGCTTGTCGCGGTGCCTGTCACCGACGATATCACGCATTTTCTTAAGCATCGCAGGCGGACTTAAAGACGGGGTGGTGCCCGTCCAGCGTGCAACCGACAGCTAGTATTTGCAAGCCTTGCAGCGAAGCAGATACGCATGGTCAGCTAGTAGAGGCTGAGCAAAGCCCCGAGGCGTCAAGACAATATGCTCGCTTGCGCCGTGCATTCTACGATACTGTCAGCGAGCGCATGGGCATTACACCGACATATTTACCGAATATAAGCACGATGCAAAGGGGGCCATTCAAAGGCTAATACAAGAACAGGGTGGGGAGGCTCACGCCGCATTACATCATCCCGATGTTGGTGACATCGATTTGCCTTGGGGTGATGAAGGAACTGGCAAAAGCGACGGTTTCGGGCTGTCTAAACTGTTGAAACACCACCCAGAGGTGGTCAACGATTTGCAAGGCATTCTTTCTTAAATGCACATTGCAAACAAAAGTCAAAACAGAATAAATTTAATGTCTGACAAACACCGCGCAGGCGTTAGGCTGGATTTCGATGATAAAGCTAAAAAGTGGCTTGTCACCGCTTTTGAAAAAAACGAGGGAATCGGCTCTGGTACGAGGTCAGACATTACCAAGATTAGTAGTGGGGATGACACAGCTCGCCCCACTGCCGACTCAGAAAACAGTGTATCTAAGGTTCTTAATAAATACTGCTCATCCCCCGTTAATGGGGTAGAGCCTGAAATGTTTGCCGTGGGGTAGAGCCTATAACTTGATGGTGCCTCCGGCGAGAATCGAACTCACAACCGCCCGCTTAGAAGGCGGGTGCTCTATCCAATTGAGCTACGGAGACACAGAACCCCTATTCTAACTGGTAGTGAGCCCGATTGAAAAACTGAAATTCGTTGTATCGTGACGATATGGCTCAATTATTCACCTTACATCCGCAAAATCCACAAATTAGACTGTTAAAACAAGCCGCTCAGATGATTGACGAGGGTGGGTTGGTTGCGGTCCCGACGGATTCTAGTTATGCCGTGGTCGCAAGGCTGGATGATAAAAATGCGGCGGATAAACTGCGCAAATTGCGCGGATTAGACGATCGCCATCATCTCACCTTGTTGTGCAGAGATCTCACCGACATCAGCCAGTTTGCAAAGCTCGATAATGCACAATTCAGGTTGATCAAGCAAGCCACACCCGGCCCATGGACGTTCATTCTCGATGCATCCAAAGAAGTGCCTCGTCGCGTCTCGCATCCCTCGCGTAAGACCATCGGTATCCGTGTGCCGGATCACCCCATCACTCATGCGTTGCTTGAACAGGCTCAGTCCGCCTTGCTCTCAACGACGCTGATCCCTGAGGGAGAAGATGAGCCGCTGACAGATCCCGAAGAGATCCGTCAACGGTATCAGCATCAGCTGGCCGCCATTCTTGACGCAGGGATTTGCCCCCGACAGGCGACAACCGTTATCGATTTGACGGTGTTGCCGCCAGAGATTGTCAGGCTTGGCAAGGGCGATCCAACCTCACTTGGTCTCGAATAATTCACAGATCCTATGAACGAAATCATTCAAACCATCACGATTTGTGCGTTGCCCGTTATTTTTGCGATTACCTTGCACGAAGCCGCGCACGGCTACGTCGCTAGGCTGTTCGGAGACCCGACAGCTGCTTTGGCAGGCCGAGTGACCCTTAATCCGATGAAGCATATCGATCCCATCGGCACGCTGTTGGTCCCGCTTGGGACGCTGGTGATAGCGGGGTTGGCCGGTGGGGCACCGCTGATCTTCGGCTGGGCGAAGCCTGTCCCCGTTGATTTCGGTCGTCTGCGTCATCCCAAAAAGGACATGCTTTGGGTCGCACTGGCTGGGCCCGCGTCTAATTTGCTGATGGCGATTGCGTGGGCGATCGGACAACGCGTGCTGTTTGACTTAGGAAATCGCGACGAATTCTGGTTTGCGATGGCCTTGGCTGGCATCAAAATCAATCTCGTGCTGATGGCTTTGAATCTGTTCCCGATCCCACCGTTGGACGGTGGCCGGATCGTTTTCAGTTTGTTGCCGAACCGACTTGCTTGGCAATTCGGGCGAATTGAACCTTATGGCATGCTGATAGTCATTGTTCTATTGGCCACGGGAAGTCTGTGGGTCATATTAGAGCCGCTGATGCGTCTGGGTGAGGCGGTTGTCAGATTATTTCTCTGACAACGGTGTATATTTTCTCGTGTCTTGGCGGAATCCGTTAAACTCACCGACAAATTAAATAACACAAGCGCATTTTAGGCTTGCTTCATTATCTTGGACCCTCATATGGTTTCACCGAGCACATCCCCCCAGGGACCTCGTTTTACAGGCAGCATGGTCGCATTGGTTACCCCCATGCACCCTGACGGCAGTCTGGATTTAACCAGTTACCGTCAGCTGATTGACTGGCATGCGCAAGAAGGGACAAACGCCCTTGTTGTGGTTGGCACTTCGGGTGAATCTCCGACCGTGAATGTCGATGAGCACGCCGAGTTGATCAAGATAGCGGTTGAACATGCGGCAAGTCGGTTGCCCGTGATCGCAGGTGTTGGCGCAAACTCAACCAGCGAGGCCATACATTTGGCTGAACATGCTCGGCAAGTGGGTGCTCATGCTGGTTTATCAGTCGTGCCTTACTACAATAAGCCTTCTCAAGAGGGCATGTATCAGCACTTTAAAAAGATTCAAGAGGCAGTCGATTTGCCCACGGTGCTCTACAACGTACCTGGCCGAACGGTTGCGGATTTAGCGCACGACACGGTGCTGCGTCTTGCGCAGATTCCCGGCATTATCGGGATCAAAGATGCGACGGGTGATATTGGTCGCGGTGCGTTACTGATTCGTGATTTGCCTGCAGATTTTCAGGTCATGAGCGGTGATGATGCCACTGCGGCGGCTTTAATGTTGCTTGGCGGCTGCGGCAATATTTCTGTGACTGCCAACATTGCACCGCGTGCTATGAGTGCGTTGTGTGCGGCAGCGCTCGCGGGCGATGTTGCCCGAGTCAGGCAGATCAATGGGCAGCTTGCGCTGCTCAATAAATTGTTATTCGTGGAAGGCAATCCAGTGCCCGTGAAGTGGGCACTGGCGCAAATGGGGCGTATGCCCGGCGGATTAAGGCTGCCTTTGGTCGAATTGGGTTCTCAGTTTCATGCCCCTTTGCGGGCGGCAATGGTTCAGGCGGGGTTGCTTTAATATGAATTTCAAAAATCAAGTGGGTCGAGTGCCTTTGTTCGCACTCTCGTTGTTGGTCGTTACCCTATCGGGCTGCAACAGCTTTGGTCTGGATAGTTTGAAAAGTACCTTGGATGGTGATAATTCAATCAACTACAAAAGCGTTGTCCGAACGGATCCTTTAAGTGTGCCGCCAGACTTGACTCAAGCGGCAGGCGATCCTAAGTTCAAGGCACCAGCCGGTACGACGACTTATTCTCAATATACTCAGCAAACGAAGGCCGATGGTGCCGCCGCATCGTCGAACGCTCAGGCGGCCGTGTTGCCACAGTACAAGGATATACGTGTTGAGCGGGACGGCGACCTGCGTTGGTTGTCAACGACGATCCCACCTGATCAGTTGTATGCAAGAGTGACAGACTTCTTTACTGAGAATGGTTTCGGTATCGAGAATGCCAACCCGAAAGCTGGGCTGATGATCACCAATTGGGCAGAGAATCGGGCCAATATTCCCCAAGATGCTTTGCGCAATTTGCTGGGTGGCTTTCTGGATACGATATATGACAGCGGTACCCGCGATAAGTTTACGGCACGTATAGAACGCGCTGGCAATCGCTCAGAGGTCTATATCTCTCATCGGCATATGGTCGAAGAGAACGCCGGCGCAGCAGCTGAGAGTAGTACTGTCTGGAAAAACGGTCGCGAAGACCCCGGTCTGAACTCTGCCATGATCGCTCGTCTCATGGTGTTCTTGGGTGAAGATGTTGATACTGCTCGCAAAAAGATGGGCCAAGGGAGCGCCAGCCCTCAGACACCAACGGTCACGCCAGCGGGCGACAAAACCAGCCTCGTTATTGCTGACTCTTTTGAGCGTGCCTGGCGTCGTGTCGGTGTGGCCCTCGATTCAGGCGGGTTCACGGTAGATGATCGTGATCGTTCGACGGGCGATTACTTTGTGCGTTACGTCGACTCGGATACAGGTGCTAAACGTGAAGAACCTGGTTTCTTTGATCGACTGTTCGGTGCTAAAAACCCGGGTAAAGCACCAAGCTATCGCCTGCATCTGTCTCAAGGTGGTTCGACCACTGAGGTTACTGTGCTGGACGCCAACGGAAAGCGTGACACAAGCTCGACGGTGCAACGCATGATTGCGGTGTTGGCCGATAAGATCTAACGCTCAGTCGTTCACGCCTTCACTGGCGGGTTAGTAAAAAAAACCGAATCAGCTGATTGATTCGGTTTTTTTTCGAGGTACGAACGTGATCTGGTTAAGTTTCCTGACGTACCTTAGCGCCTACCCTGATGATTGACGTGCCACTTTCGTTAAGTGCTCGTCTCTTAGCATTTACCTCAACGCGTTGACCAACAACCCGAGCACTGCGCTCGCCAGAATGACGTGCATAACGTTTTGTTTAAAGCGGATGAGGGCGAGGCAAGCCAACACGGTCATCAGCACGGCGATCCAGTCGGGTTGAACGCTCAGGCCTTTGGGCCACCAGACATGGTAGGCAAAAAACAGAGCGAGATTCAACATCACACCGACCACTGCGGCAGTGATGGCCGTCAGCTGGGCTTTCAACTTAAGATTGTCATGCGTGCTTTCAATGAAAGGCCCGCCGCCCAGAATCAATAAGAACGACGGCAGAAAGGTAAACCAAGTCACCACGACAGCGGCTGCCGCACCTGCCAGAAACAGTAACTCTGAACCGAATAGCTGCTTGACATACCCACCCACAAAACCAACATAAGCGACCACGATGATCAGTGGGCCGGGCGTCGTCTCGCCGAGCGCCAAACCGTCAATCATTTGCGCAGGGGTCAGCCAGTTGAACGACTCGACCGCCCCTTGATAAACATAGGGCAGCACTGCATAGGCGCCGCCAAAAGTGAGTAGTGCCGCTTTGGTGAAGAACCAGCCCATCTGTGTGAGTGTGTGATCCCAACCCAAAGTCATGGTGAACAGCGCCATCGGGATAGCCCACAACGCCAACCCAACAGCAACGACCGTGCTCAAGCGGTACCAGGAAAATCTGGCGTGAACAGGCGTTGGCGTATCGTCATCAATGATCGCGGGGCCAATCGACACATTGGTTTGAGCGTGGCTATGGCTGCCACTAAAGACCGACGGTAAGCGCTGATTAACAACATAGCCGATGGTTGCCGCCCCGATAATGATCCAAGGAAAGGGCAGATTGGCTGCAAAAATGGCAAAGAAAGAACCTGCTGCGATGGCCCACAAAATGGGGTGCTTCAATGTCCTTGAGCCGATCCGGTAAACCGCTTGTAAGACGATGGCGGTGACGGCGGGTTTGATCCCATAAAACATTCCGCTGACTAAAGGGGTATGACCATAGCCAATATATACCCACGAGAGGCCAATCAGAATGAGAAGTGACGGTAAGACGAACAGGCTGCCCGCGACAATCCCACCCCAAGTCTTGTGCATGAGCCAGCCCATGTAGGTCGCTAACTGTTGAGCCTCAGGCCCAGGCAGCACCATACAATAGTTCAGCGCATGCAAAAATCGTTTCTCTGATATCCAACGGCGCTTTTCAACCAGCTCTTGGTGCATGAGCGCGATTTGACCTGCTGGCCCTCCAAAACTAATAAAACCAAGTTTGAACCAGAAAATAAGGGCATCTTTAAAAGAAATGCTTGACGGGGTTGAAGCCATTTTTGATCAGATCCATTTTGGTGCAAGCGCGGCTCGGCTGAAATTTTTTTGCATATTGCAAAAATAATGAGCATGATGATGCTTTGATCATAAATGATCAGCGGTTGTTTTTTGTGACGGTCACTGAGTTTTGATTAGCCGTGAGGTATTTAATGATGTTGATGGTGTTGGTTGATGCGTGTGATTGAACCCCTGGTAGGTCAGCAGTTCGGTGTAGTCGACTCGGCGGTCACGGGTGCGTTTGCCTCAACGCTTGAACCCATGTCGCCGGGCTGGGCGGCAAAACTTGAGCTGAACTTTGATCGAACCACTGCGGGGACAACTCGACTCAAGCACCAGCACTTGGGGCCGCTGAGAATTCAGAAGGCACTGTATCCCGAAGGCCCTGAGGTTTGTCACGCCATCATTGTGCATCCACCGGGCGGGATTGCTGGTGGTGACCATCTTGAAGTGAGCGGTCTGGTTGATCGCGATAGTCATGGGTTAGTCACCACGCCGTCGGCCGCGAAATGGTACGGATCGGATGCCCAACAGCGCGCGACGCAACGGGTAGACCTGCATATTCAGGGCGCTTTCGAGTGGTTGCCTCAAGAAACCATCGTGTTTGATCGTGCGCGCGTTGACTCGACCATCCAGTTCGATGTCGGGCATGAAGCGAGTCTGGTGGGGTGGGATCATTTGATTTTTGGTCGAAAGGCCTCTGGCGAGTCTTTCGTCACTGGCTGTTTTACGCAATCGCTGAAGCTGTTGCTCGATGGCGAGCTGATCTGGCATGATCGGTTGCGACTCAACGGTGCAGACCCTCTCTTTAATTCAGTCATCGGCTTGCGTGGTTATCATGCGTTTGCTACGGTCTGGGCAGTGCTGCCCGCTGAGCGACAATGGACAGAAGATTTGGTACAAAACTTGCGTGCACGCGATGAATCGATTGTCTGGACGTCAGTACACCCGCGGCTGATCGTGGGTCGTGTGTTGACAGATCCTTTGGTCATTAAATTGATTTTGCAGCAAGCCTGGGCGAATTTGCGTGCCTTGGTGTTTAATCTACCCGCGGTGCCCCCAAGATTGTGGGCGACGTGATTTCAATGACGGAGACCCCATGGATCTGACCCCAAGAGAAAAAGATAAGTTGTTGATTTTTACGGCAGCGCTATTGGCAGAGCGACGGCGTGCTCGTGGTTTGAAGCTGAACGTCCCAGAGTCGATTGCGTTGATTTCAGCCGCAATCATGGAAGGCGCACGTGACGGCAAAACGGTCGCGGTGTTAATGAGCGAGGGGCGCAGTGTGCTGGGGCGCGATGACGTCATGGAAGGCGTGCCTGAGATGATTCCCGACATTCAGATCGAGGCGACTTTCCCTGATGGGACGAAACTGGTGACGGTTCACCAACCCATTCAATAACGCAAGGACAATTCATGATTCCCGGTGAAATGATGGTTCAGGCAGGCGAGATAACAATCAATGTGGGTCGCCCTGTGATTGAAGTCAAAGTGGCGAACACGGGTGATCGTCCCGTGCAGATTGGCTCACATTATCACTTTGCAGAGACTAATGGTTCTTTGCTCTTTGATCGGCAAGCGGCGAGAGGGTTTAGGCTCAATATCCCAGCAGGGACAGCTGTGCGTTTCGAGCCTGGTCAAGAACGCGTCGTTGAACTGGTCGCCTTGGCGGGTGATCGCAAGGTGTATGGTTTTACTGCTGCCGTGATGGGGGCGTTGGACAAATGAAAATCTCACGACAAGCGTATGCAGAAATGTTTGGTCCAACGACCGGTGATCGTTTGCGCCTGGCCGATACGTCGCTGGTAGCCATGATTGAGAAAGACTTCACGATTTACGGGGAAGAGGTCAAATTCGGGGGCGGTAAAGTGATCCGTGATGGCATGGGTCAATCTCAGCGCATGAGCGCTGATTGTGTGGATACCGTGGTGACGAATGCGGTGATCATTGACTGGTGGGGCATTGTTAAAGCCGATATCGGGATCAAGAACGGTCGGATCAGCGGCATTGGCAAAGCAGGCAATCCAGATATTCAACCAGGCGTCACGATTGTGGTGGGGCCTGCGACCGAGGTCATTGCTGCGGAAGGCATGATTGTCACCGCGGGCGGTATCGATAGCCATATCCACTTTATTTGTCCACAACAAATTGAAGAAGCGCTGAGCTCAGGTGTGACCACGATGATTGGTGGTGGCACAGGGCCCGCAACCGGCACGTTTGCAACGACGGTGACCCCGGGCCCATGGCATTTGGCGCGTATGCTGCAAGCGATGGAATCCTACCCCATTAATGTCGGTTTACTGGGTAAAGGCAACGTGTCATTACCGGGCCCCTTGACCGAACAGATTGAAGCCGGCGCGGTTGGCTTAAAGCTTCATGAAGACTGGGGCAGCACGCCTGCCGCGATTGATAACTGCCTGACGGTCGCAGATCAAACGGATACCCAAGTGGCGATCCATACCGATACTCTGAACGAGTCTGGTTTTGTGGAAGCCACACTGGATGCGATTAAAGGTCGCGTGATTCACACGTACCACACCGAGGGTGCTGGTGGGGGGCATGCGCCTGACATTATTCGTGTCTGCGGCGAGTCGAACGTGTTGCCGTCGTCCACCAATCCGACGCGACCCTTCACGATTAATACCTTGGATGAGCATCTGGATATGTTGATGGTTTGCCATCATCTCGATGCTTCGATTGCCGAAGATATCGCGTTTGCTGAAAGCCGCATTCGCCGAGAAACGATCGCGGCTGAGGATATCCTGCATGATATCGGTGCGTTTTCGATGATTTCTTCTGATAGCCAGGCGATGGGGCGTGTGGGCGAGGTCATCATGCGGACGTGGCAGACTGCACACAAGATGCGCGAGCAACGCGGGTCGATGAGTGAGCCTGGTTTTTCAGATCCATCGACGAGTGACAACGCTCGTATCAAGCGCTACGTGGCGAAATACACCATCAATCCCGCGATCACCCACGGCATGGCGCATGAGATCGGCTCGATCGAGGTCGGTAAATTCGCAGATCTGGTTTTCTGGCGACCCGCCTTCTTTGGGGTGAAGCCATCGACGGTGGTCAAGGGGGGCATGATTGCGATGGCGGCGATGGGCGATCCCAATGCTTCGATCCCTACGCCCCAACCGGTGCACTATCGGCCACAATTTGGCGCGGCACCCAGCGCCATTGGGTCTAGTTGCATCACTTTCTTATCGCACGCCGCGATTGAGAAGGGATTACCTGAGCGCTTGGGTTTGCAGCGTCAGATTGCTGCGGTGCATGGCATCCGCCACATCAGCAAGGCCGATATGAAACTCAACGATGCGACACCCAAAATCACCGTTAGCCCGGAAAACTACAAAGTCTATGCCGATGGGGTGTTGCTCGATTGTCCACCGGCCGAGGTTTTGCCGATGGCTCAACGATACTTTCTCTTTTAATCCCCTGACCAATGAAGTGAGAGACTGACGACATGGCCTTGATGTTCAATACCCGCCGGTCAGCCATGGATCCTGAAATCCAGGCAGAAATGGATAAGCTGTCGACGCCTTGGCCGGTGCTATCGCTCACCTGGGCAGATAGACAGCGATCGCGACTGGCAGCGATGCTTCCCAACGGCAAAGCGGTCGCTGTCATTTTGCCCCGCGGTGAACAGCTGCAAGCGGGTGATCTGCTGTGTGGTGATGCCGGTGAACGACTGTGGATTCAGGCCGCAGAACAAGAGCTTTATAAGATCACTGCCCCCAATGCCTTTGAGTTGATGCGCACGGTTTACCATTTAGCTAATCGACACGTTAAAGCGATGCTGTCAGCCGAAGCGGTCTACATCGAGCCGGATTCAGTGCTAGCTGATATGGTGCGTGGGTTGGGTGGTCATGTTGAGATGGTGTATCAGGCTTTCTTGCCTGAAGGTGGGGCCTACGCCACAGGTCACGTGCATGGGCCACATTGCAACCATGGAGATCACCACGGCCACGGTGCATCAAGTAGTCACGGGCATCATCACGGCGACGACCCTGCCTTATCCGCAGAAGACCATGCGCGGGGCAACTTAGGTGAGCAATTGTCTATTGCAGCGCATGCCCGCAAATAAGCTCGATTCATTGTTGGCGGCTTTGCATCTAGCCAGTCCTGCCTTGCCTGTGGGCGGGTTTGCCTATTCACAGGGTCTTGAGCAAGCGGTAGAAGATCGTTGGGTCACGAATGCCGCCCAGGCGTTTACGTGGATCAGCGATGTCATGTTGCTTAGTCTGGCTCGGCAAGAACTACCTCTTTGGCGTTTGGTCTATCAAACGTGTTCAGATAATGAACTTGGCAAGCAGCAACCATCGGATCAGTCCTCAGCATCCGCCGTTGATGCATCGATGGTCGTTGAGCTAAATCAGCAACTGACGGCATTAAGAGAAACCTCAGAACTCAAGCTCGAATCCATGCAAATGGGGCACTCAATGGCTAAGCTGTTTAAACAGTGGTCACAAGGCACACAGCTGGTTGAGATGATGCCCGTGATCGAATGGACGTATCCGGCAGCACATGCCGCCCTGTCGGCGATAACGGGTATTGACGAAGAGATGGCTTTGACCGCCTATCTCTGGAGTTGGCTAGAGAACCAAGTACTTGCTGCCGTCAAAATCGTGCCGCTCGGGCAAATCGATGGTCAGTTGCTGTTACACCGTTTAAAGCCAGTCGTCTCTCAAGCCATGAGCATTGCCAAAAACACCTCACCCGATGAACTGGGCTCGGCCGCCATTGGTTTGGCGGTCACCAGCACCCGCCACGAAACTCAATATAGCAGACTATTCAGGAGCTAACACATGCAGTCCTCAAATCCTTTACGCGTTGGCGTCGGCGGGCCAGTGGGCTCTGGCAAGACCACCTTGGTCGAAGTGTTGTGCAAACGTATGCGCGATCAATACAAACTTGCAGTGGTCACCAACGACATCTATACGAAAGAGGATGAGAGACTCTTGGTGGCGGCTGGGGCGTTACCCGCAGAGCGCATCATGGGGGTTGAGACAGGGGGGTGTCCGCATACGGCTATCCGTGAGGATGCATCCATTAATCTCGAAGCCATTGATCGCATGCAAAAAAGGTTTCCCGATCTCGATCTGATTTTTATTGAATCCGGGGGCGACAACCTAGCTGCCACCTTTAGCCCAGATTTATCCGATCTGACCATTTATGTCATCGATGTCGCCGGTGGCGAGAAAATACCCCGTAAAGGTGGGCCCGGTATCACCCGCAGTGATCTGCTCGTGATCAATAAGACGGATTTGGCACCTTACGTTGGGGCTAACCTTGACGTGATGCGGCACGACACCGAACGCATGCGGGTTGATCGTCCGTGGGTGATGACCAATCTCAAAACAGGCGAGGGTGTTGATGAAGTTATCGCTTATATCGAGCGGGCGGGGTGTTTGAAGACCTAATGCTTGATTGTGATGTTCAATTCATGCGATCTGCTAAAACCACCCAACCAGCATTGACCCAATCATCGAGCGCATCTAGCGCTTGATTTGACAGAGTCGACGCTGCTCGCGTATCCATGGGCAAGACTCGTTGATCAGCAAGCAGTTTGAGCCCTGCTTCGGGTTTGCATGGCGCAACCTCACCGTTGACAAACAATTGATTGCCGCGATAAAGCATTCTTGTGCGTCGATCCAACAGCCAGTGAGTACCGAAATCCTCATCAATGTCATCCTGAGCAGCAAACACAGCAGCCTGATTGGGCTCAGTGAGCCAGCACCCTAAAAATCTTGTCGCCAGCGAGTCATCAAATTTGATCTTACTGACGGCTTGTACCGCCGCTTTGACCAATTGCTCGGGTAGCTCTGCGGGTTTGGCCGTGGCGGACTGCTTGGGATCGCGATACAGTTGTCCAAGGGCGGGGCCAGGCAACGCGGGCTCAGCATAGGGCCCGCCGCTTAACCCCAGCCGTGCAAGGACTTGATCGGCGGCGGCTTCGAGCATTCCCCTCGCCAAGGCAGCTTCGTCAGGTGCTCTGAAACCGATAGAGATGGTCATGCATTCATCCAAAGCGACACCATCGTGCGCCGCTTGAGGGGGCAGATACAGCATATCGCCGGGCTCAAGAATAAATGTTTGTTCTGGCTGAAATGACTGCAAAATTTTTAAAGGCAAATCAGGGACGAGGGTGAGGTCTTTTTGTTGCCCAAACTGCCAGCGACGATGACCATGCGCTTGCAACAAAAACACATCGTAGCTATCGAAATGCGGGCCGACACCGCCACCGGCGGTAGCCAGGCTGATCATCAGGTCATCCAGACGCGCGTCAGGTACAAACCGAAACTGATGCATCAGTGACGCCGCGGCATCGTCGTGAATGTCGACGCTCTGCACGAGCAGCGTCCAATCAGGTTCAGCCATTTTAGGTAATCGGCCAAAGGGGCCGTTCTCCATTTGCCATTGATCTGCTTCGCGCCAGATCAAACGTGATTCGACATCATCTTCTTTGGCCAATTTCTTTAAACCAGCGATGGAGACGGGCGGTTTAAAGGCCGGAAAAGCCTGCCGCACTAGCAGAGGTTTCTTCTGCCAATAGGTTTTCATGAACTCGGCGGGCGTGAGTCCACCAAGCAGGGCGAGCGGTTGGTTGGGATTCATTCGATGATCTTTTTCAGTTGATAAAGCGCCTCAAGCGCTTCGCGTGGGCTTAGCGTGTCAGGATCCAAAGCAGTCACGGCAGCTTGCAGGGCCTTGAACGTATCGGCTTGCTGTTGAGCCACGAGGTCGGATATTTCATCGGTTGGGGCGACGGTAAACAGACCGAGTTGTGGGGTGGGGGCCCCTTGCGACTCAAGCCTTTCAAGTTCGCGAGTGGCGTGTCGGATGACCGAAGCCGGAATGCCCGCGCGCTGAGCCACCTGTATCCCGTAACTGCGACTGGCCGGGCCATCTCTGACTTCATGCAAAAACACAATACCCGAGGGGGATTCAGCCGCGGCCAGGTGGACGTTGGCAGACGTGGCGTTCTCACTGGGTAACCGTGTGAGCTCAAAATAATGCGTCGCGAACAAGGTTAAGGCACGGTTATGGGTGAGCAACCGATAAGCAATCGCCCAAGCCAGAGACAAGCCGTCGTAGGTTGATGTGCCACGACCAATTTCGTCCATCAAGACAAGACTTTGAGGTGTGCTTGACGCCAGAATGGCAGCCGCTTCGGTCATCTCCATCATGAAGGTGGATCGTCCGCCCGCCAAATCATCAGCTGCCCCGATACGCGTGAAGATTCTGTCGATGGGGCCAATACGCACGCGTTTGGCTGGCACAAAACTGCCAATACGGGCTAACAACGCAATCAAAGCGATTTGGCGCATGTACGTTGATTTACCCCCCATATTGGGGCCGGTGATGATGAGCATGGCTCTTTGTTCGCTCAAAGCGCAGCTGTTAGGCGTGAAGCGTTCGATCGCTCGCTCAACCACCGGATGACGTCCGAGTTCGATGTCGATACCTGGCTTGTCGTCTAGCGCTGGTGACACCCAATCGTGATGCTGTGCATGATGTGCCAAGGCCACTAAGGTATCTAGCTCAGCGCAGGTGGCCGCACTCGTCGCCAACACTGACACCATGGGGGTGAGTTGCTCGAGCAAGGCATCGAACAACATTTTTTCTCTCGCCAGCGCGCGGTCTTGCGCTGATAGGACTTTATCTTCCCAAGCTTTCAGTTCGGGGGTGATATAACGTTCGGCGTTTTTGAGGGTCTGTCGTCGACGGTAATCGTCAGGTACCTTGTCGGCTTGAGCACGGCTGACTTCGATGAAAAAACCGTGTACCCGATTGAACTCGACTCTCAGTGTCGCAATGCCAGTGCGCTCACGCTCGCGAGCTTCAATTTGCAATAAATAACTACCGTTATCCGTCGAGATGGTTCTGAGCTCATCAAGGTCAGCATCGTAACCGGCAGCGATCACACCGCCATCTCGCACCATGGCCGCGGGTTCTTCTGCAATGGCACGTGACAATAACGGGTGCAGACCATCGGGTGGTAAGAGTGTTGAGGCTAACTGACTCAGGTGTTGTCCTGAAGGACCTTGCTGACTTGCTTTGAGCAACTGTTGCTCAATGATGGGCAACGCGGTTAGTGCGTCGCGCAGACTGGCAAGCTCTCGAGGACGAACCGAAAGCAGTGCGATTCGCGTGGCGATGCGTTCAAGATCGGGAAGCTTATTCAGCGAATCACGCAGCGATTGCAAAATCGGCATGGCATGCAGATGATCTGCCTCAGCGACATTGACTGACATCAAGCAAGCAATCGATTGTTGGCGCCTTCTGACAACCGGGTTGTCCCGCAACGGGTGATGCAACCAGCGTCTGAGCAGGCGACTGCCCATCGGTGTGCAGCACGTATCAAGAATCGAAAACAGGGTGGGTGACTCTTCGCCTGCCAAGGTCTGCGTCAATTCAAGATTGCGCCGTGTTTGCGGATCCATCAGCACATACTGACTGGCTCGGTCGGCTTGCAGCGCTTGGATGTGTGACAGTGCTTGCGTTTGTGTTCGTCCCGCATAGCGCAACAGCGCGCCAGCTGCGCATTGCGCCACCGGCAGATCGTCGATGTCAAAGCCTGAGAGGGATTGAGTCTTGAAGTGCGCTAACAAGGTTGCTTGTGCCTGCTCAGCCTCGAAGTGCCAGGGCGGGGCTTTGGCGATTGAGCAGTTAACCGTTAGTTGTTGCTCTGCGTCGTCAGCGAGGATGATTTCTGCGGGGTCGATGCGGTGCAGTTCTGAATCTAAGGCCTCGATCGCACACTCTGACAGCCTGAACTCGCCACTCGCCAAATTGAGCCAGGCGATCCCGGCGCGGGGTGTCTTGTAGCCCTTTCGCGGCACGAACACGGCAGCCAGTATCCGATCAGACTTTGCCGGCAACAACGCATCATCGGTGAGCGTGCCTGGTGTGACGATTCGCACAATCTTGCGCTCGACGGGCCCTTTGCTGGTCGCCGGGTCGCCGATCTGTTCGCAAATCGCCACCGACTCGCCTTGCGCCACGAGCTTGGCAAGGTAGCCTTCAGCCGCGTGGTAGGGCAAACCGGCCATGGGGATGGGTGAGCCGTTCGACGTACCGCGGCGAGTCAGCGTCAAGCCAAGCAGCTTTGCCCCTCGCTCAGCGTCTTCGTAGAACATTTCATAAAAGTCGCCCATCCGATACAGCAAAAGCAAGTGCCCCGCTTCGGCTTTAAGACGCAGGTACTGCTGCATCATCGGCGTATGAGCAATTGGCTCTTTTTCTTGTGATTTCAATTTGAAAAATCCGTTTAAAATCAAATAGTTACGTCATTTTAACCAAAAAATCATGCAACAGGTATAACGTATCCTATAGATAAAATCGATGGGCGACTTATTGGCTTGCAATGAAAGAAAAATATTGTTTTAAAACATCAACTTACGAAATTGCTCAAAATCAAGCTGCTCAAAAAATAGGCGATTTATATGGCAGACCGATGCAAAATGTGAGGCTGAAATGGGGACCGTAGGGGGACTAAATTTCGAATTCTGAAGCCGAGGAAATTTTAGTCCCCCTCAATTTTCATAGGGTCTTTCTGCCTGCTACTGAGGCTGCTCTCATGCTGCGATAAATCACCCAAAGGAGCGATTTCTCCTTTGATCGCGCTTGTCTCAAAGGTATTTGGTAATTTCTTTGAATTCGCGCACGGCTGTTTCAGCCGTTGCAGCATCGCGCACCGAACTATCCAAACAATGGTCAATATGGTCGTGGACCAAAGTTTTCTTGGCGTTGACGATGGCCTTTTCAACGGCCTGAAGCTGCTGGGCGATTTCTAAGCACCCACGGCCGTCCTCCAGCATTGTCACGATGCTTTTGAGGTGACCCTGAGCACGTTTGAGACGCTTGACAACTTCAGTATGGGGTGGATGATCCTGCATGCGCGCATCCTATCCTCCAGGGGGGGATATTGCAACTAGGGCATTCCCGTGGTAAATTCGAGGTTCTTCAACAACGGAGTTTGACCTGTGGACAGTTCCAGTTGTCGATCGCTGATCGACATCGCACAGGCAAGGCACTCCGGCGCGTGACAACCGCCGCTGCCCTGCCTAAAACGGCGGGCAGTGGCTCATTGGCGACCTAATAGGGTCTCCCCACTCCCAAAAACATCAATCGGCTGGGCTGTGCCCGGCCATGCCGCGTATGCGCGACGGCAGGGGGGGTAGTCATGAACAAAACGCACCGCATTGCGCCCATCCGGGGGGTAGAAGGCGCACGGACAAAAGGTCGGCCATTCGTTCCACGCGGTCGGGCTTCAAGCTCCGAACCCGGCGCCTAGTGCCCAATATTGAGCCGCACGTGAAATGACGCGGCCTGATCAATCCATTCACTTTGAATATCCAAATGAACCTTCCGTCTAGGCTGCCGCCGTCCTGATCACATGGGGACGGCGGCGAAACAAGGAGAAAAACATGCCAATGTCCTTTGTAAAAGAACTCTTCGCGGGCTTTGTCCGCACGCGCGGCATCGGCCGCCACTTCCGTCGCCTCGTCCTGCTTGAAGGGCTCGGCGGCCCCGCGGCCACTCACGAGGTCCCGCCCTCGCTGGCTCAGGAGTTGTCGGCCGCTTCCAAAAGTGAGCCGGCGGCGCTGCTGGATCGACTGCAGTCCCATTCAGATGGTCTGAGCGCCTCCCAGGCGGAACGGGTCCGCGAGCGTGTCGGTCCCAACGTGGTCGAACAGGAACGGTCACTGCCGTGGTGGCTGCACTTGTGGCACTGTTACAAAACCCCATTCGATCTGCTGCTGACCCTGCTTGCGGCGGTGTCCTTTGTGACCGAGGACATGAAGGCCACCATCGTGATCGGTTCGATGGTGGTGATTTCCGTGGCAATCCGCTTTTGGCAGGAGCGCAAGTCCAACATAGCTGCCGACAAACTCAAGGCGATGGTGAGCAACACCGCGACGGTCCTGCGCCGAGATGCGGCCGAAGATGCTGCAGAGGAAGCGCTGCGTTATTTCGAGGTTCAGTTGCATCCCAAGCCCGCGCGGCGCGTGGAGATCCCCATCGCCGATTTGGTTCCGGGAGACGTTGTCATGCTGTCGGCTGGCGACATGATTCCGGCCGATTGCCGTTTGCTTTCGGCCAAGGACCTGTTCGTCGCTCAATCGGCCATGACCGGAGAATCGCTCCCGGTGGAAAAGTTTGCGGCGCAACGCAACTTGGACGCGAGCAATCCCCTGGACCTGGAAAACATTCTCTTCATGGGCACAAATGTGGTCTCAGGTGCAGCTTCTGCAGTCGTGGTGAACACCGGCGCGCGCACGTATTTCGGCGCGCTTGCGCAACGGGTGACTGCCAGTGATCGCGCTCCCACCCAGTTTCAAGCGGGTGTCAACAAGGTCGCATGGCTTTTGATCCGCTTCATGTTCATCATGTCGCCGCTGGTGCTTTTCATCAACGGCTTCACCAAGGGCGATTGGACAGAAGCGTTTCTCTTCGCCATGTCAATCGCCGTGGGTTTGACCCCCGAGATGCTCCCCATGATCGTCACTTCGACGCTCGCCAAAGGCGCGGTGGCGCTCTCTCGCCGAAAGGTCATCGTCAAGCGCTTGGATGCCATTCAGAATTTTGGAGCGATGGATGTGCTTTGCACGGACAAGACCGGCACGCTCACCCAGGACAAGATTTTTCTCTCTCGCCACACCGACATTTGGGGAGAAGACTCGGACGATGTGCTGGAGGCGGCATATCTGAACAGCTATTACCAGACGGGTCTAAAAAATCTGCTGGATGTGGCCGTTCTGGAACACACCGATGTTCACAGGGAGCTCAACCCCGCCACGAATTTCCGAAAAGTCGATGAGATTCCTTTCGACTTCCAACGCCGACGCATGTCTGTGGTGGTCGCGGAGCACGAGGACCATCACATGCTGATCTGCAAAGGCGCTGTGGAAGAGATTCTGGCGGTGTGCGACAAGGCGCGCCATGGCGATGCCGACGAGCCGCTGACCCCTGAGTTGTTGGCCCGCGTGCGCGAGGTGACAGCCGACCTCAACGAAGATGGTTTGCGTGTGGTGGCGGTCGCAGCCAAAGAGCTGCCGCCGACGAAAGACTCTTATGGAGTGGCCGACGAGTCGGGCCTCACTCTGATTGGCTATGTCGCATTCCTCGACCCACCGAAAGAGACCACGCGGCCCGCTTTGGAGGCCTTGGCTGCCCATGGTGTGAAAGTCAAAGTGCTCACTGGCGATAACGGGCTGGTGACATCCAAGATTTGCCGGGAAGTGGGTTTGATCGATCAGACAGCGGTGTTGGGTTCTGACATCGAACACATGGATGACGCTGCTCTTGCCAAGACTGTCGAAGAGCATTCCATCTTCGCCAAACTCACTCCTACGCACAAGGAGCGGATCGTGCGCATGCTCAAAGCCAACGGGCACGTAGTCGGATTCATGGGCGACGGTATCAACGACGCGCCAGCGCTTCGCGCCGCCGACATCGGCATTTCGGTCGATTCAGCCGTGGACATTGCCAAGGAGGCGGCCGACATCATTCTGTTGGAGAAGAGCCTGATGGTGCTCGAAGAGGGTGTGATCGAAGGCCGCAAGACCTTTGCCAACATGCTCAAATACATCAAGATGACGGCCAGCTCGAATTTTGGCAACGTCTTCTCGGTGTTGGTAGCCAGCGCCTTCATACCTTTCCTGCCGATGCTGCCCATGCACTTGCTGGTCCAGAACCTGCTTTACGATTTCTCGCAAGTCGCCATCCCCTTTGACAATGTGGATGAGGAGCTGGTCACTGAACCGCAGAAGTGGAATCCCGCTGACATTGGCCGCTTCATGCTGTTCTTCGGCCCGGTCAGTTCAATATTCGACATCCTGACTTACCTGATGATGTGGTTTGTCTTTGGCGCCAATTCGGCTGAACACCAAACCCTGTTCCAGTCGGGCTGGTTCGTCGAGGGCTTGATGACCCAAACGCTGGTGGTTCACATGATTCGCACCCGCAAGATCCCGTTTTTGCAAAGCAGGCCAGGCACGCCGCTGTTGGTTGCCACCCTGGTCATCATGGCCATAGGCATCTTTATTCCGATGGGGCCGTTGGCGGGCTACTTCAAGATGCAAGAGCTGCCGTGGACGTATTTCCCGCTGCTTGCGCTCATGTTGGTGGGCTACATGATTCTGACGCAGATGATGAAGACGTATTACACGCGCCGTTTTGGCTGGCAGTGAAGCGGCTGGGGAAGCAATATGCAAATTGTCGAAAACCTCAATCTGGCGTCCGCCCTCGACACATGCGTCAGCCTTGCCGCTGCCTTTGTCTTGGGCGGGATCATCGGCCTGGAGCGCCAATACCGCCAGCGGACAGCAGGACTGCGCACGAATGTGCTGGTTGCGCCGGGCTCGGGTGTGATCATGCGCGAGGAAGGGAATGTGCGCGGACTCAATACAGCCGCAACCTTGTGGGGTTCGGCGGCGGTAGGGGCGTGCGCGGGCGCGGACCTGATTGTGGAGGCGATCCTGGCGACGGTGTTCGTCTTGGCCGCCAACACATTACTGCGCCCCGTGGTCAATCGGATCAATCGCCAGCCGATGGACACCAACGCAGTGGAAGTTACCAATACGGTCTACGTCATTGCACCGCGCACGCGTCAGAAAGAGGCCATGCAACGGCTTGAATCCGCGTTGGAGACCGCCGACTATCCGACGCGGGGTTTGGTGGTTCATGCCTTTGGCGAAGACGCCGTGGAAATAGAAGCCGTGTTGGCGGCTACTGCCATCGAAGGCGCGCAAATGGATGCGGTGATTCAAGAATTGTCATCTTTGGACTGTATTAGCCAAGCATTCTGGAGTCCCAGCACCACTGAATAGAGCGAACGAGGCTTGGTAAAGAATTTTCATAGGCTTCTTGGCGTCGCGGCAGGGATTCAAGCTGGCAGTTCAAAAGTTTTTGATTTGAACCGCAATCTCACTTGATCCAGGTGTCAACTTGCAACAAGGCCAGCACGCCCATCACAGCAAACATTGCCGCCGCGATGGAGTGCACCAGTTTCATCGGAATCTTTTTGGAGAAACGGTCGCCCACAAATACGGCTGGCACATCGGCGATCAGCATGCCAAGCGTGGTTCCAATCACCACCATAACTGGGTTGGGGAAATGGGCTGCCATGGCCACCGTGGCGATCTGCGTCTTGTCGCCCATCTCGGCAAGGGAGAAAGTCACGAGCGTCGCTCCGAAGACTCCCAGGTGATTGGCAACTTGGGTTTCCTCCTCTTCGATCTTGTCGGGGATCATGGTCCAAATGGCCATGCCAATGAACGAGAGGCCAACAACCCAACGCAAGGTCTCTGGGGTCAACGTAGAGGTGATCCAAGCGCCCACCGCACCGGCCAGACCGTGGTTGACGATGGTCGCGCAGAAGATAGCGGCGATGATGGGAAGGGGTTTCTTGAATCGTGCTGCCAGAACGAAGGCAAGCAGTTGGGTCTTGTCGCCGATTTCCGCGAGGGCGACGACGCCCATTGAAGTAAGTAGAGCTTCCATTTTTAGGTTCCCAGGCCAGGCGAAAAACAATTGACCACAAACCTCCCCGGCCAAACCGGAAGCTCATGGTCAAAGGTCTTGCTAAGTCGGATAACCGCTTACACCATGATCGCGAGATCAAGTATGTTGACGTAAGCACCGTCAGTGAATGACGGCAAGCTACTCCCCAGTGACGGGACGAATCATACTCGAAGAGGCTCAGTTCGCAGCGAGCTGCATCAAGGCTTGAATCCCCATGAGAGCCGCAACAAACGCCATCAAGCCGCTGGAAAGGCAGGGCATCTTGCGGGCCAGGTCACTGAACTTGCCATTGCCAGGGCGTTTGCCGAATGGGTGGACACCGCCAGACGGCGATCACACCAATGCTGATCAGCGAAATTGACAAGACAGGGCTAGAACTGGCGAGCATCAGCGCACCCAGTGCGAATCGCTTCAAGTGAAGGCAGATTGGGATGCCGATTTATGATCCCATGGGCGGTTCTTTCCCCCTTTTGTGTGAGAGGAGTCGCCGCCGAGCGGCAATTTTCTGAATGGCGGATTCAAAACGGGCACGTTGGCTCCTGACGAAGGTATAAGCGATGACACTCACTGCAACCAGAATAGCGGCCTCCCACCATTCAAAGGTTTCGCCAATTTCCGTAAATAGACACACAGTGATGACTGCATACCTTAACAAGTCTAATTTTGGCCGACTACTCCAAACGACCATGCGTGCGAGATGCATGAAGAACACCCATGCCACTGTGGCGGCGATTCCAATTACGACAAGCATCAGTTCAATTTCGTTCATATGGGCCTATCCATACAAGAGAAAGTTAAATACCACCTGTGATGGTTCAAATGCTTGGTTGCCCGGCAGAGCCTGAGTGACTTATATGATCGCCCTTCAACCCATCCCAACCTGAGAATATCCATCAAATCGCTGCTCGCCATTTTTGTGGCTTGGCATGCAGCACTCTCAGTCCATTAAACACGACCAGTAGGCTGGCTCCCATATCCGCGAAGACCGCCATCCACATGGTCGCGCCATTGAACAATGCGAGCAGCAGGAACACCGCCTTGATGCCCAGGGCCAACGCAATGTTCTGCCAAAGAATGGCTTGGGTCTTGCGCGAGAGCCGGATGGCCTCGGGAATACGCCGAAGGTCGTCGTTCATGATGACTACGTCCGCAGCTTCCATTGCCGTGTCTGTTCCCGCTCCACCCATTGCGAAACCAATGTTGGACCGGGCAAGCGCCGGGGCGTCGTTGATGCCATCACCGGTCATCGCGACATAGCCATATCGCTTTTGCATCTCCTCAATGGCGGCAAGTTTGTCCTCGGGTAGCAAATTGCCACGCGCATCGTCAATTCCTGCTTGCTTGGCGATGGCCTTGGCAGTGGCAACGTTGTCACCCGTGAGCATGACCGAAGCCACACCAAGGGCATGAAGTTCCGCGATGGCATCGCGCGAACTCTCCTTGATGGTGTCGGCAACTGCGAAGATCGCGAGAACTTGGGCGCTCGAAGCCAGCATCGTGACCGTGCGGCCCTGCGCTTCGTATTCGGCCAATCGTGCCTCGATCTGCGGGCTGCAAAGCCCACGGTCCTCGATCAGGCGGTGATTCCCCAAAATCAATGAAAGGCCATCGGCCTTGGCTTCAATGCCGCGACCCGGCAAGGCGGTGAAACCTTCGAGCTGTCCGTTGCCCTGAACCCCCAACCCTTGAGCGATCGCTTTGGATACGGGATGGTCAGAGTGCCCAGCCAAGTCCGATGCCCAGCGCAAAACTTGTGACTCCACCTGGTCAGTAGGCAGAACTTCGGTAGCCACCAGTTTGGGCTTGCCCATAGTGATGGTGCCGGTCTTGTCCAGAGCGATCGCCTTGATCTTGCGAGCTCCTTCCAGATGGACGCCGCCCTTGATCAAGATACCACGGCGCGCGGCCGCAGCCAGACCGCTCACAACCGTCACCGGGGTGGAGATCACCAACGCGCAGGGGCAAGCGATGACCAAAAGCACGAGTGCTTTGTATATGGCCTGCATCCAGGTCCAATCCATCAGCCAAGGCGTAAGGAGACACACGGCCAAAGCTAATGCAAAAACAGCAGGTGTATAGATGGAGGCAAAGCGGTCTACGAACTGTTGTGTGGGCGCGCGCGATCCTTGGGCCTGTTCGACCGCATGGATGATTCGGGCCAGCAAAGTGCCATTGGCCGCTGCGCTGACCTTTGCCTCGACCATGCCCGTGGTGTTGATGGTGCCCGCAAACAGGGGGTCGCCGATGGCCTTGTCAACGGGGATGCTTTCTCCGGTCACGGGAGATTGGTCCACGGAAGTAGAGCCAGCAACAATGACACCATCAAGCGGGACGCGCGCGCCGGGTTTGATCCGAACTATTGAGCCTATGGCGACTGTCTTGACCAGGTTCTCAACCCATGAACCGTCGGCTTGCTTGACCTCAGCCTTCTCAGGCGTCATGTCCAGCAGTCCTTTGATTGCATTGCGGGCGCGGTCCACTGACCGTGCTTCGATGAGTTCGGCAATCGCATACAGAGCCATCACCATGGCAGCTTCTGGCCATTGGCCAATGAGGAACGCGCCTGTGACTGCGACGGTCATCAATGCATTGATGTTCAAGCGGAGATTGCGCAGCGCGGCCAAGCCCTTCACATAGGTCGAAAACCCCGCTAATCCAATGGCGGCGGCCGAAAGAGCCATGCCAATGCCTGAAAAGGTCAATGTATCTGGGGCAAAGAAAGAAATGGATTCGGCGCCAAAGGCTAGAACCAACGCGAGGGCGTATCGGGGTAAGCCTTCGGGAAGCGCAAAGCCGCCATGGCTGTGCCCATGGTGATGATCACGTCCGTGGTCATGATCCTCGTGACGCCCCCCGGACTCTGACAATGGAACCGGTTTGAATCCGGCCTTACGGATGGCTGCCAGCGCTTGCGGAATGGACTCGGCGGGGGCGTCGATGGCAAGAGTTCTCGCACTCAGTTGAAAACTCAGGCCGCGAAGTCCCGGCAGCTTGGCCAAGGCGTGGCGAATTTCTCCCTCCTCCGCCGCGCAGTCCATAGTCGGTATTCGGAAAACTGGTATGCCTGCGGGTTCGGGCGTGGCGGCGGCGATGGCCACAGACTCGGAGCCGCAGCCGTGGTTGCACCCGCAGGCGTGTATTTTGTCGTTTTCTTCTGTATGCGGGTGGCTCATGGGGTGTCCTTGCTATGCGGCATTCGAGTAGTTACAGTATTTAAAACCCTGTAGTCGCTACAGAGTCAAGCTCAATGAGGAACTTCCTATGAAAATCGGCGAACTGGCCACACTCACCAATACTCAGGTGGAGACCATCCGTTTTTACGAGCGAGAAAAGCTTCTTGCCGAGCCTGGGCGCAGCGACGGGAACTACCGCATTTATGGGGATGCCCATGCGGAGCGGTTGTCCTTCATCCGGCATTGCCGAGGCTTGGACATGACGCTGGACGAGATTCGCGTGCTATTGCGGTTTAAAGACGCGCCGACTGAAAACTGCCTTGAAGTCAATGAACTCCTGGACGAGCACATCGGCCATGTGGCCGAGCGGATAAGGGAACTGCGTCAGTTGGAGAAGCAACTCAAGAGCCTGCGCGAAGCCTGCTTGGGCGGTCAGGAAGCCCAGCACTGCGGCATTCTCAATGAACTGACTGAAATTGCGAAAACGCCTGCATTGGGCCACGGTCGCGAGGGGCATGTTCATGGCGCCCACTCTGGAAGCTGCGCGATCAAGGCCATCCGTCGTCAGTGATGCCGACTTGATGCAAGTCATTGTGAATACCGATATGCAGGAGCAATATCAACCTCGAAGGAGCGTTCCATGGCAATGAAATACTCAGTTGGTCAGACCAGCGATGGTTTGCGCGTTGATGCAGCCGTTCCCGTTGAGCAACAAGCGAAGTTGTTGGTGGAGTTCGCAAAGTGCGCGGCGGGGACTTGCTCGTGCCCGTCGACCCAACACGAAAAGCTCGCCTCCATCGACGTGAAGCAGACCGACGTGGGCGTCAGTGTCGATTTGAAGGCGAAAGATGGCGAAACGATCGATCAGGACGACATCGCTCGTTGTCTGGACCACACAGCGAATTTGATCAACCCTTGATGACCGGCGGTGGGCAGAAGCGCTAGGCCGTTTTTCAAGGTTAGGCCCCGAGGGATTTGGGCATGAAGCAGGACCGAAAGATGCCGGGCTGCACCACTGAATGGGCGGTCATGCCGACAGCCAAAGCTTGATTCTGATGCGCATTTTGCACGGTCGTTTTTGGCATTCATACGTCGATAACGAATCGATGTTGGGGTGTCGCTTTGTGACTCAAAAAGGGCGCCCAATATGCCCTATTTTTTGGTCCCTCGATGGCCCTTCCAGCCATTGCCGCACACTGCCAGAAATCACCCCACACTGCCGTCTTTTACCTACGCCTCTTAGGGGGCCTATAGGGGGAGTAATGAATGACTTATAAGCAAAAACCGTTTAAAAACAACGCTAAACAATTCATGCGTGGGTAGTGCTGCATCATGGGGGTGTGTTTAGAATCCCCTGAGTCATCGAGCCGAGCATCGGTTTTTTCGATACCTGCCGAGTCTAGTCCTGTTTTCATGCGATCCATCGGTTAACGCTCATAGATCGCAAGTTTATCCCTTGCAGAGCGACCGCGTTTCGGATCTTTAGAATCGGGTCGTCAAGCTCGTCAGCCACGCTGGCGATACATTCACTAACCACGTCTCTACCGGCTTATCCAAGCCTGACAGAATGACGACAGCAAGCACGATCATGATGACACCGAGAATGGTCTTGCCGGATTTGCCCGCTTGCATCAGGTTGCCTCGCATTTTCATCATGGCGCTGCGCCCAACATAGGCCAATAGCACGACTGGCAAGGCTGCCCCAACCCCGAAGACGCCCATCAGTAAGGCAACTTGTGGCAAGTGCGCGCCTTGACTAGCCAGCACAACCGCTGCCCCAAGCGTGGGACCGACACAAGGGCTCCAGACCAATCCCAACAGTAAGCCAATGGCAAATTGCCCCCTCAGACCATCAAGATTCAGGCTTGAAATGAGACCATTACCTGTGTCGCCAATCCCCGCCGTGGCTGAGGCGAAACGTTGCTGCAGGTTCGATGACACCAGCACCAAGCCGAGCAAGCCAATAAAGACTGCCCCCAACGTTCGAAAAATTGACGTATCCAAGCCCAAGTTTGCACCGACCCACGCCAGTGCTGTACCAATGATGGCGTAAGAGAGCGCTAGACCACCGGCTAAAGCCAGAGGGGCCTGTGGATGAGCATTGGTTGCGGACCCCAGCAAAATTGGCACAATTGGCAGCACGCAAGGTGACAGTGTTGAGAGCAGGCCTGCCAAAAAACCAAAGCCGTAAGACCCGAAACCAAAATCCATCTTAGTTCACTGACTTTTTGAAGAGACTTTCAAGACCCGCTTGTGTTGTGTCGCCAGTCGAGCGAGCCACTTCTTTGTCGCCTTTAAAAGCAATCAGGGTACTTTGCTGGCTGACTTTGAAGGTTTTGAGCGTGGGCTTTGAAGAGTCAAAATCAATGGTTAACAAAGTGACGTCTTTATACGCAGGGTCTTTCGTGAGTGCGTCAACGATAGGCGCTTGAGCTTTACAGGTTGGGCACCAAGGCGCGCTGATATCCAGAACGACGGGTTTACCCGCTTGCGTCAACGTATCAAAATCTTGCTGCGTGAAAGGCTTGACTTCACCAGCAAGCGCCACAGAGGCGAGTGCGGTTAAGGTCAAAGAAAGGATGGTCTTGGCAAAAATTTTCATGGCTTCTATCCTTAATAATGAGTGAGAACGTCGATCCTGCGTTCGCCTGAGGTCTGTCTTGTGTCAACGCGACGTCGAGTGTAAGTGACGCCTGGGGGGCATCATCGTCTGATTCAAGCAGCCATGGATTGATGTTCGGTACAACCCCTCTTTTGGTTACAACTTTTTTGAAAAAAGTTGTCATTGACTCGCTGGCAAGCGATTTAAACTCGGTGGATCACGAAAAAGCCCCTCGAACGCACCGCACATACCCCACCATCAGAGACATCACCTCATGCAATTTATCCAGAATTTTGATCTTGTATCGATCACAGACACCTTTGTTAGCCTGTTCACGGCGTTTACGCTGGGTGGACTGATTGGTGCTGAGCGCCAATATCGCCAACGAACCGCGGGGCTGCGTACGAATATTCTGGTTGCCGTCGGGGCTGCGGTGTTTGTGGACTTGGGCAATCGATTACTTGGGCCAGAAGGCGCGACCCGCATCATTGCTTATGTGGTGTCGGGCATAGGGTTCCTCGGTGCAGGTGCCATCATGCGAGAGGAGGGCGGTGTCAAAGGGTTGAACACCGCGGCAACCCTCTGGTGCTCAGGCGCCGTCGGTGCCTGTGCCGGGGGTGACACGATCGGAGAGGCTGTGTTGGCAACGCTGTTCATTTTGGCCTCCAACACCGTCATGCGCCCAGTGATTAGTCTGATTAACCGACAGCCCATGGGGACTTCAGGAGGTGAGGTGAATCACTTGGTGACAGTCATCGCGCCCCGGTCGTTGCGCAAAGACGCGTTGAAACGCCTTGAGAAAGCGATCAAATCGTTGGGATTGCCCATTCAAGAGCTGATGATAGAGGCCTTTGGCGACGATGAGGTCGAAATCAAAGCCTTGCTCTCCGCTACCTCAGTGGCCGATACAACGCTCGAAATGCTTGTCGAAGAGCTGACTAATCTGCCCTGCGTCAGTCAGGCGTTCTGGACACCCCAGGCGGCCGAGTAGACGCTTGGTTGGTAAAACGTCGCCGATACGGTATGCTTTCTGACGACCTAGTTTGGGTGAAAAAATGATTTCGAAAATCGTAAACGATGTTCAGGCTGCCTTAGCGGGCGTGAAAGATGGTTCGACGGTGTTGCTTGGCGGATTCGGTGGCGCCGGTCAGGCTCACGAGTTGCTTGACGCTTTGATCGAGCAGGGTGCCAGAGACTTGACCATTGTCAGCAACAATGCTGGTTCAGGCACCACGGGTATTGCCGCTTTATTGGCAGCTGGTAAGGTGCGAAAAATTATTTGTTCGTTTCCGCGTCAAGCAGATTCGCACGTTTTTGATGGGCTGTACCGCGCTGGCAAGCTTGAGCTTGAGTTGGTGCCCCAGGGGACACTCGCCGAGCGTATTCGGGCTGGCGGGGCAGGTATCGGCGGTTTTTTTACAAAAACTGCAGTCGGCACTCAATTGGCCGAGGGCAAAGAAGTTCGCGTCATCGATGGCCAAGAGTATGTGTTCGAAGGCCCGATTAAAGCCGATGTGGCACTGATTAAGGCCTATAAAGCTGATCGGTGGGGCAATCTTGTTTATCGCAAGACGGCACGTAATTTTGGCCCCATCATGGCGACTGCAGCCACGCTGACAATCGCCCAAGTCGACGAAATTGTTGAGCTCGGTGAACTCGATCCTGAAGCAATCGTCACACCGAGCTTGTACGTTCAGCGTGTGGTTCGCGTCAACAAGAAGGCCGCCTGACATGAAAAGAATATCCAGAGAACAAATCGCCGAGAGATTGGCGCGTGACATCCCTGAAGGGGCTATCGTTAACTTGGGTATTGGCCTGCCGACACAGGTTGCCAATTACCTGCCTGCAGACAAAGAAATTTTTCTGCAGAGCGAGAATGGGGTGTTGGGCATGGGGCCTGCACCAGCCCCAGGTGAAGAAGATGAAGATTTGATCAATGCCGGTAAGCAACCTGTCACGTTATTAAAGGGAGGTAGCTTTTTTCATCACGCCGATTCGTTTGCAATGATGCGTGGCGGACATTTGGATATTTGTGTGCTGGGTGCCTTTCAAGTCTCTCGGTGGGGCGATTTGGCAAATTGGTCGACCGGTGAGCCCGGGGCTATTCCTGCTGTCGGCGGTGCGATGGATTTAGCTGCCGGCGCAAAAGATGTGTTCATCATGATGGAATTGCAAACTAAAGCGGGTGAGAGCAAGCTGGTTGACCAGTGTACCTATCCTCTCACGGGCTTGAAATGCGTTTCTCGCGTCTACACCGATGTTGCCGTCTTTCAGATAGAGGCGGGGGGCATCGTGCGGGTCGTTGATGATGTGTCGGGGGCGGGTCAAGAAGAACTCAAACGCATCACTGGGCTTGATCTGGTTTTTTAATCAACCATCTTATTGAGCTTTTCTTTATCAATCGGTTCTGACAAGACCTGCTTATGCGAGCCCATCGATTCAAGCGTGCGGCATAGCTGATTGATTCGCGCATCCTGTTCAGCCACGTGAGCAATGAGGGTCTGCATCACTTGCGAAATTGGGTCAGGCCCACGCGGGTCGACGGCATAGGCGGGGTTGTCTGTCATCGGTTTCAGCCCATGCTCTGACTCATCCGCTTCGATGATACGAGCGGGGTTACCCACCGCTGTTGCCCCAGCTGGGACTGGCTTGACGACCACTGCGTTTGATCCGATGCGCGCACCATCGCCGACGGCGAAGCCACCCAGCACTTGTGCACCAGCGCCCACCACGACCCCTTTGCCGAGGGTTGGATGGCGCTTTTCGCCCTTGTAGAGTTTGGTGCCGCCAAGCGTGACACCTTGGTAAATGGTGCAATCGTCACCAATTTCAGCTGTTTCGCCAATGACGACGCCAAAACCATGATCGATGAACACACGACGACCAATCTTGGCACCTGGGTGGATTTCAATGCCAGTCAACATTCTGGATAGATGAGAGACCACGCGACCGAGCCAGAAAAATCCTGCTCCCCACAAATGATGGGCCAGTCGATGAGCGACCACGGCGTGCAGACCCGGATAGCAGGTCAGGATCTCGAGTTTGCTGCGTGCCGCCGGATCGCGTTCGAGAATGCAGTCGACATTTTCGCGAAGTGTTTTAAACATGGTAAATCCATCGTAGCGCAGCGCGCCGCTGATGAACAGATTAACCCGTTGAGTGAGGAGGTTTTTTGACTGCTGTGCTTGACTCAGGCTCGGTGCGACGGCGAGCCGTTTTGATCATGGCGGTGCAGACGCCTCGCCACATATCAACCTCATCTTGCGTCATGGACAAGCGGCTAAATAAGTGCCGCATGCGTGGCATCAATTTTTTGGGATGTGCTGGGTCAAGAAACTCAACCTCAATCAGGGCTTGTTCAAGGTGAGCGATCAGCGCTTGGACTGCCTGTGTGCTGGCTGGCTTCCTTCCGGGATCTTTGTGTTCACCATTGCCCAGTGCAGCAGGCATCGCAACGGCGATGTCTGGGTGAATGAGGGCGTAGCGCAACTCCCAGGCAACTAATTGCATGGCCTGTGCCACATTCAATGAACTGTATGCGGGATTTGCCGGGATTTCGCAAACTCGATGGCAAAGATCGATTTGCTCATTGCTTAACCCTGAGCGTTCAGTCCCGAAAACCATGGCGACGACACCGTCGGGATGCTGGGCGAGATGCGCTTTCACGACCAGAGCCGCCTGTCGAATATCGCAAGACGGTGGCCCCAGATCACGTGGCCGTGCAGTCAAAGCGAAAGATAGTGTGACGGGTGACAGAGCCTCAGCAAGTTTAGTAAAAATCTCAGCGTTTTCAAGGACATCCGAGGCGCCGCTGGCCAGCGCAACCGCCTCGGGTTGCGTCGACATTTGGTCTGCTTTCGGGTTAACTAGCACCAAATCCTGAAAGCCCATCGTCTTGATTGCACGAGCAGCCGACCCCACGTTGCCAGGGTGGCTGGGTTCGGTCATGACGAAGCGAACACGTTGAAAATCAGAAACCAACTAAAATCCCGTTTTAGCCTGACAAAATGAAAGACGCACATGAATCCGATGCTTAATACCGCCATCAAGGCGGCCCGGCGAGCCGGCACGATTATTAACCGCGCCAGCCTTGATCTGGATAGACTTCAGGTCGCACGCAAAGGCCCCCGAGATTATGTCACGGAAGTCGATCGTACCGCGGAAGCCGCCATTATTGAAGTTCTCAGCGACGCCTATCCAGATCACGCCTTCTTGGCTGAAGAGTCTGGTCAGAGTGGATCGCAACGCGAAGGTGTTGCCGCTGATAACGAATGGGTCATTGATCCACTGGATGGCACGACTAACTTTATTCACGGTTTTCCCACTTACGCGATCTCAATTGCTCTTAGGCAGCGCGGTCAAATTTCGCAAGCCGTCATTTATGATCCGGCACGCAATGAGTTGTTCACCGCTAGCCGTGGGGGTGGTGCATTTCTTAACGATCGTCGTATCCGAGTCAGCTCGCAACTCAAGTTTTATGATGCACTGCTTGGTGGCTACTGGCCAGGGTCCACTGGGCCTGAGGCGGCACTGACGGGGCGTTTTGCTGAGATGACGAGAACCTGCGCAGGCGTTCGCCGTACGGGTTCTTCAGTGCTTGATATGGCCTATGTCGCAGCTGGCCGTCTGGATGGTTTTTGCGGCATTGGTTTAAAGCAATGGGATATGGCCGCCGCTAGCTTGCTCGTACTCGAGGCAGGCGGTTTGGTCAGTGATTTGCAAGGCGAGCAAACATGGATGCAAGAAGGCAATGTCTTAGCGGCGGCGCCTAAAATCTTTACACAAATGCTGAACCTGATTTCGCTTGATCCCCCCAAAGCCGTTTGATCTTGGCAAGATATCGCTTTTTTCGTTTACATTTACGGTCTTAGTCATCAACGGAGCCCTCAATGGAGTGGCTGCTTGACCCCACTCAGTGGGTCGGCCTCTTTACCCTAATCGTTCTCGAGATTGTTCTCGGTATCGACAATCTGATTTTTATCGCCATTCTGGCCGATAAACTGCCGCCCTCTCAGCGCGAGCGGGCGACCTTTGTCGGGTTGTCGGCAGCGCTGATCCTGCGACTGCTGATGTTGCTGGGTATCTCGTGGCTGGTCCAGTTGCAAGACCCTTTGCTGTCTTTTGGGTCTTCCAGCTTTTCTGGTCGTGACCTTATCCTGATGGTAGGCGGCCTATTTCTGCTGTTCAAAGGCACCATGGAGCTGCATGAGCGGCTTGAAGGCACGCAGCAGGGTGCTGGCCGACCGCGCGTCTATGCAACTTTCTGGGTCATCGTGACACAGATTGTGGTGCTGGATGCGGTGTTTTCAATCGACTCGGTGATCACTGCCGTCGGGATGGTCGAGCACCTGTTGATTATGGTGATTGCCATGGTGGCCGCGACGGTTGTCATGATTCTGGCTGCGAGACCGCTGACTCGTTTCATCAATGGCCATCCCACGGTCGTTGTTTTGTGCCTGGGTTTTCTATTGATGATTGGTTTTGCCTTGATGGCCGAAAGTTTTGGCGTCAAGGTGCCAAAAGACTATCTGTATGCAGCGATCGGTTTTTCAGTCATTGTTGAGTCTCTCAACCAGATCGCGAGACGCAACGGGCTAAGGGTGCAGGCGCGTCGCCCAATGCGAGAGCGCACGGCAGAAACCGTACTGTCACTGTTGGGTAAACGCCCGCCCGATGAGGTCGTAGAGACCGCGCCTGCCGATCCGGCAGAAATCCCTGGGCTGACGTTTGGGGTCGAAGAGCGCAACATGGTCAGCGGTGTCTTGACGCTCGCTGAGCGAAGCGTGCACTCGGTCATGACACCACGCACCGAAGTGTCGTGGATCAATCTGGATGAAGACCCAGCAAGTTTACGTGAGCAGATTGCTCGAACCCCACATAGTTTTTTTCCTGTTTGCCGCGGCACGCTGGATGAAGTCGTTGGTATCGGTCGAGCCAAGGACATGATTGCTGACGTCATCACAGGTGGGATTATCCAGCTTGACCGTCTGCGCGAACCAATCGTTGTGCATGACACGATAGGCATCATCAAGCTCATGGACACGTTGAAACGATCGCGAGGCCAACTGGTATTGGTGTCGGATGAATTTGGCACCATACAAGGCCTGGTGACCCCGATTGACGTCTTTGAGGCGATTGCCGGCGAATTTCCGGATGAGGATGAATTGCCGGATATTGTGAACGACGGCGAGGGGCGCTGGCGGGTAGATGGTGCGGCCGATTTGCACCATCTCGAACAAGTGCTTGAGACTGAAGGTCTGGTCGACGATGACGAAGATTACACGACACTCGCAGGCTACCTGTTGTCGCGCTTTGGTCAGTTGCCCTCACCCGGGGATGCCTGCGAATTCAAAGGTCAGTCTCACACATCGTTTCGGTTCTCAGTCAAACAGATTGATGGCCGGCGCATCGCCCAAGTGCTGATCGAAAAAATACCTGAAGACATGATGAATGCAGCTGGAGAAAATGCGTGACAGAATCAACCATCCAATTAATCAAAGCCTTCTTGCTCGGTATTGTCGAAGGCCTGACTGAGTTTTTACCAGTGTCGAGCACGGGTCATTTAATCATCGTTGGTGATTTGATCGACTTCGCGTCATCCGAAGGCAAAGTCTTCGAAGTGGTGATCCAGTTGGGTTCGATTCTCGCGGTGATGTGGATTTTTCGGCATCGGCTATTTCAGTTGATCGGCGGCACGCTGCGCCAAGAGCCGACTGAAATGGCCTTCACCCGCAACCTGATCATTGCATTTTTGCCATCCGCAATCATTGGCTTTATTTTTATCAAACGCATCAAAGCCTTGTTCTTTAACCCAGCGGTGGTGGTGGTGACGCTGGTTGTCGGCGGCTTGATCATGCTCTGGGTTGAGCGCAAACGGGGTCCAGGTCAAGCGCCGGGCATGCCCGTGGTTGCGAATACCCTCGAAGAGGTTTCGTGGAAGCAAGCGCTGGTGATTGGTTTTGCGCAATGTTTGGCGATGATCCCAGGCACCTCGCGGGCTGGTGCAACCATTATCGGAGGCATGTTGATGGGTATTCAACGTAAAACCGCCACCGAATTCTCTTTCTTTTTAGCCATGCCAACCATGCTGGCGGCCGCGGTCTATGACAGTTACAAACACGCTGGCGAGCTATCTCAGCACGATTTGTTTGCCATTGTGGTGGGGTTTGTCAGTGCCTTTTTCAGTGCACTGATTATTGTCAAGGCTGTTCTTGCCTTTGTCTCTCGTCACACGTACCGAGTCTTTGCGTGGTACAGAATCGTGTTGGGGATTGTCGTGGGGCTATTGCTCTACCTGAGAGCCTGACAACCTGAGAGAACGCCTGAGGTCGATCGCCTGACCTCAGGGGATGCTATCGATCAAGCGCCTTCGCGGTCTTCATCATTCATCGCCAGATCGTAGAGTGCCAAGCCATCCTCATCGATGATCAACCAACCGCCTCGTGGGGGGTGGCCGTCGGTCGCGTGATCGCAATCCCAGTCAGGCAACACCCACCGTTCGCACCGATTGCCGTCAACGGTCACGAGATAGCGACCCGGACGATGCGTATGCCCGTGGATCATCAAATTCACCTGACTAGCTCTCAATGCCTCGATGACGGCCAACTCATTCACATCCATGATTTCGCTGGATTTCTGCTGATTGGCAGCCATACTTTCACCGCGTGCCTGCGCCGCCATGGCCAGGCGCTCAGGGATACTCTTGGCAAGAAAGCCCGCTTGCCAAACCGGATTCCTGACCATGCTGCGAAACTGCTGATAGGCTGTGTCGTCAGTGCAGTACTCATCGCCGTGGCTAAGCAAGATAGACCCTGCCATCGTTTCAATGATGACTTGATCTGGCAATAGCTTGGCACCCAACCCAGCGGCCAAGGCTTCACCCATCAAAAAATCGCGATTACCACGACCTATCCATACGGGGATTTTGCCAGCGACCTGTTTGACGGCCAGTAAATCTTGGGCGAGCCAAGGCGGCGCCATTTGCGCCACGTCATCACCGATCCAGGCATCAAAAATATCGCCAGGCAAAACCAGCGCCTGCGCGTCAGTCGCGGCCAGTTTCAGAAAGTCTCTGAAGGCCTCTGACGTCGCCGGGGTGTTTGCCCCAAGATGCACGTCTGACGCTAGCCAGACCGTGCCTTTGATGTCTATCTTATTCAAGGGGAGCGGCTCTCGTGATGATGACGTCCGCGGTTGGGACGTTTTGATGGGGGCCTTTATTACCGGTTTTGACCGCTTTGATCTTATCAACCACGTCTTGGCCTTCTGTCACTTCACCAAAAACTGCATAGCCCCAACCTTGGGTCGTGGGCGCGCTGAAGTTCAAGAAGTCATTGTTGGCGACGTTGATGAAAAACTGGGCAGTCGCTGAGTGTGGATCACTGGTGCGAGCCATGGCGAGTGTGTATTTGTTGTTTTTCAAACCGTTGTTAGCTTCGTTTTCAACCGGTGGTTTGGTGGGTTTTTGCTTCATGCTCGCATCGAAACCGCCGCCCTGAATCATGAAACCGTCAATGACGCGATGAAAAATCGTACCGTCATAAAAACCGTCTTTCACATAAGCCAAGAAATTCGCTGCTGATTTAGGGGCTTTGTCTGTGTCGACCGTAATGACCATGTCGCCGTAGTTAGTGGAAATCAGGACGCGAGGATGGGTGCTCATTGGACTTTTACCTTGTGGTTGGTTCGGTGTTGAAACGGGAAAGCTATCCGCTGCGTTCGCTACATTCATGCTGCACGCCAATGCGGAAATCATACTCACCAATAAAAGACGGCGCCCTGCAAAGGGCTGAAACGAGTGCATTGTCATCTTGGCTTAAAACCCCTGGCTAACGTAATTTTTTCTGAGAAACCCATCAACAGCCGTCAGGATATTGATATTTTCTTGTGAGATCTTTCTGGCCATGCGCAACTCGCGAGCACCTGATAGTCTCGGGTTGGCAATCAACTCAGCAATCTGGATCTTTGCGCCAATACCTTCTACTTTATTGGCGGCGGCGACTTCGTATGCTCGCAGAGCCAACAACAGATTGATATCGCCAAGATTGGCTTGCGCCATCCCATAACTGGGGTTGATCATGAGCGACATCTCGAGCGCGCGGCGCGCCTGGTCGAGTTGACCGCGTTTAACGTACAGGGTCGCAAGATTGTTCCAGGGCTCTGGTAACTCTGGAAACTGGACCGTCATCTTCTGATAAACCTCTTCGGCCTCGGGCAGTTGGCCAGCTAGCGCCAAAGCACGCGCATGCAAAAACATTAGCTGGACATCCATCCCCGGCGTCTTGCGCAATTTTTCAGTCGCCAGCCGCTCTTCAATTTCTTTGAGCGCTTCTGTATACCGTAGGTTATCGAGCAGGTATTGATAACGCTGAGTGAGATCCGTCGGGGTAGGGGGGATGCGAGTATCCGTCGATGGCGCGATCGTGTCGAGCGCAGCGGCCAGGCCCTTCCAGCCCTTTTCCGGGGCTTTCTCGCCGTAGATATCGGAGAACTGCTTGCGAGGGACGTAGGGTGGTTTGGCTCTGTCTGTGCCACCCGCACTGTTGAGCGCATTAATTGGGTTGGAGTCTTGGATGAAACCGCCCAACGCTGCTGCGTTGTTTCCGTAGGCAGGATCGCTCGATGCGCCATAGCCTTGTTGCTGGCTGTAGGTGTCGTTGCTTTGATAATTGCCACTTGTTGACGAGCTCTGCGCTTGGACGCTTGTCCAGCCGCAGTTCAGCGCAACGATCAGGCTCACGTAAAAACCAGTTCTAAGGGGCAGGTTCAATTCGACACATCCTCAATTGCTATACTCACCGATCCGCATTTTAGCCCTGCTTTGACGCAACGGTTTTTTAGACGAACAGACATGCTGCAAATATACGACTCCCTGTCGCGAAGTAAACGCCCTTTTGACCCTCTGGTGGCCGGTAAGGCAGGCCTGTATGTCTGCGGCATGACAGTTTACGACTATTGCCATCTGGGGCATGCGCGGATGATGGTGAGTTTTGACGTCATCCAGCATTGGCTGCGCCTTGCAGGGTTTGATGTCAACTATGTCCGCAATATCACCGATGTTGACGACAAAATTATCAAAAAAGCCGTTGAAAGCAATCAGCCGATCAGCCAAGTTACATCTTTTTACATTGACGCCATGCATGCGGATGAGCGCGCTTTGGGGGTTCAAGCGCCCAATCACGAGCCTCGAGCCACTCAGTATGTGGGTGAAATGCTGTCGATGATTGACCAACTCGAACAAAACGGGCTGGCCTACCGAAGCGACGATGGTGACGTTAACTTTTCGGTACGTGATTTTGACGGGTACGGCAAATTATCGGGTAAATCCCTAGATGATTTGCGTGCTGGCGAACGGGTTGCCGTGTCAGCCAACAAACATGACCCGATGGATTTTGTACTCTGGAAGGCCGCCAAACCCACCGAGCCAGAGGGCACGCGCTGGGATTCGGCTTACGGCTGGGGCCGACCTGGTTGGCACATTGAATGCTCAGCGATGAGTAAGGCCTTGCTCGGCACGCCACTTGATATTCACGGGGGCGGCCCTGATTTGAAGTTTCCGCACCATGAAAATGAGATTGCACAGACCGAGGGGGCTTTCGGTGGGGTGCTGGCCAATACCTGGATGCATTGTGGCCCCATGATGGTGGATGCCGAGAAGATGTCCAAATCCTTGGGCAATTTTAAAACCATTCGACAGACCGTTGCGATGCCCGGTCAAGCTGACGATACCGCTGAGTATCTGGTGAATCCGCGTGAAGCAGAGATGCTGCGCTTTTTTATTGTTCGCAACCATTATCGCAGCCAGCAAAATTACGCCCCTGATAATTTGATCGATGCTCAAAGTGCGCTCGATCGGTTGTATCAAACTTTACAAAACGTGCCACCCACCGATTCGGCAGCGACCATTGATTGGGCCACACCAGTTGCAGTGGCCTTCCGGGAGGCGATGAACGACGATTTCAATACGGCTGGGGCAATTGCAGCTTTGTTTGAACTGGCGGGCCAGGCCAATCGTGACCAAGACGCCGCGATCAGCTCACAAATGAAGGCCCTAGCCGGTGTTCTCGGATTGTTGCAGCGAGACCCGGTCGTGTATTTTCAAAGCCCGACACGTTATAGCCGTCGCGCCATGGAAGCGTTCAGCCAGCGAGTGGATCAGACCGAGGGGGCAGGCGATGTCACGCTGTCAGAGGGCGACATTGAGGCGATGATCAAGGCGCGCCATGAGGCCAAGGTAGCGAGAAATTTTGCCCAAGCGGATGAGATTCGTGCGACACTTAAATCTGCTGGGGTTGAGCTTGAGGATAAACCCGGTGGCAACACTCAGTGGCGCCGCGCGTAAAAAAAAGACGAAAAACTGAATCGCCATGGCCACCCCCCCCACCCCTGCTGACTTGAAGCCCGATTATTGGGACGAGTCGATTGCGCACCTGATGAAGCGCGATCGAATTTTGCGAAAAATCATTCCTCGATATCCAGATATCTGGTTGCGCAATCGGGGTAATCCATTCATCACGCTGGCCCGGTCAATCGTCGGTCAGCAGATTTCGGTGAAAGCGGCAGATTCTGTTTGGGCCAAGTTTCAGTTGCAATGCGGCAAACGGCCGAGCCCGGCAAGTGTGCAGAAAGCAGGTCTGGCGAATTTGCGCACCTGTGGCCTGTCGCAACGCAAAGCAGAGTACATCCTCGATTTGTCAGTGCATTTCTCTGACAAGCTGGTGCATCCTCAAAAATGGGCCTCGATGGATGACGAGGCTGTCATCGGTGAATTAACGGCCATTCGCGGGATCGGTCGCTGGACGGCAGAGATGTTTCTCATCTTCAATTTACAGCGGCCCGATGTACTGCCGCTCGATGACGTAGGATTGCTCAACGCAATTTCGCTACACTACTTCAGCGGTGAGCCTGTTTCGCGCTTCGAAGCAAGAGAAGTTTCTCAAGCTTGGCAGCCCTGGCGCACCGTCGCAACCTGGTATCTTTGGCGCAGCCTAGAGCCGGTTCCTGTTGAATACTAAAGGCAATAGTTATTTTATGGCGACGACTTTTTTAGAGTTTGAACAACCCATTGGTGAGCTCGAGAGCAAGATCGAGCAGCTTCGTTATGTTCAAGCAGATTCAGCGGTTGATATTTCAGAAGAAATCAGCCGTCTCAGCCAAAAAAGCCAGCAGTTGGCGCGTGATATCTACGAAAAGCTAACTCCCTGGCAGACCACGCTGGTCGCTCGACATCCCCAGAGACCCTACACCTTGGATTACGTCCGCGATATTTTTACGGATTTTCACGAGCTGCATGGCGATCGCATGTTCGCAGATGATCAGTCCATTGTGGGCGGTTTAGCTCGTTTTACGGGCACTCCCTGCATGGTCATCGGTCATCAGAAAGGTCGGGATACGAAAGAGCGTGCCGCTCGCAACTTCGGGATGCCTCGTCCTGAGGGGTATCGCAAAGCACTCAGGCTCATGAGAATGGCCGAAAAATTTAATTTACCGGTTTTTACGTTTGTGGATACGCCAGGTGCTTATCCGGGTGTTGGTGCCGAAGAGCGCGGGCAATCCGAAGCAATCGGGCATAACTTGTACGCGATGGCTGAGCTGAAGGTGCCCATCATTTCAACCATCATTGGCGAGGGCGGTTCAGGCGGCGCCTTAGCGATTGCAGTCGGCAACGCTGTCATGATGTTGCAGTATTCGATTTACTCGGTGATTTCGCCCGAGGGATGCGCCTCGATTCTTTGGCGTAGCCCGGACAAGGTGGCCGCTGCCGCTGCCGCGCTGAACATTACAGCGCCCCAATTAAAAGAACTGGGTCTGATTGATCGTGTGATCAATGAACCGGTGGGGGGCGCTCACCGTGATCCACGCGTGATGGCTCGCTTGCTTCGCCGCTCGCTGGGCGATGCGCTCAGACAACTTTCTGGGCTAACGCCTCAGCAGCTGGTTGATCATCGCCTTGAGCGGCTGTTGTCTTTTGGTCGCTTCGAGCAGATCAAGTCAGCAAAAGGCAAAAAATAAGTTCTGAGGTTTTCTCATCGGGGGCGGTGTGTCCGCAAGTCCTGACTTTATCGAACGTGCCTTAACCCAAGCTCAGGCTTTCGAGCTTGAAACGTGCGTGGACGAAAGCATGGCTGTTTTGCCTGCCAACGGTTGTGTGGCGGTAGCCTTCAGTGGCGGAGGCGACTCGATGGCCATGGCGGCGGTTGCAACCCGAGTGGCTCGGCTGCGTGGTCTGGACATCAAACTGTTTCACATTCATCACGGCTTGTATGCGCAGGCCGATGAATGGGCTCGCCAAGTGAAAAGTGTGGCCGAGCAACTTGGCGTGTTTGCTGTCATCCAGCATGTTCAGGTAGATCAGCAGCTAGGCCTTGGGATTGAAGGCGCAGCGCGCGATGCGCGTTATGCCGCTTTTGCTGAGATGTCCAAAGAGCATGGGGTTGACGCCATCCTGCTGGGGCACCACCAGCAAGACCAGGCTGAGACAGTGCTGCTGAGGTTGTTGCGAGGGTCGGGCGTTCAGGGTCTGGCCGCCATGAAGTCTGACCATGTAAGGCTTGGTTTGCGGTTGCTGCGCCCCTGGTTGGAAATCAATCGTTCCGTCTTGTTAAGGTTTGTCCATGCCTTGACGAACGAAGTTGGTTGGCTGCCTGTTCAAGACCCCAGTAACACCGACAAACGGTATGCCAGGGGGGCTTTGCGTCAACAAGTCATCCCCGCGTTACAGCAGCGCTGGCCGACTTGGGTAGAGGCGTTGAGTCGGCATGCTCGGCAAGCTGCCGACGCAACGCAAATTCTCAATGACGTTGCGCAACAGGATCTCGCTCGACTCGAGGTGAACGCAGCCGATCACAGTTTCAGCCTCAAATGTTGGCGTGAATTAAATCCCGCACGGCAGACATTGGTCACACGATATTGGCTGCAACAACAAGGGATTCAGATGCCGAGCGAGCGCCGACTGGCCGAATTGATCCGTCAGTTAAGGCAACTTCATGCGCTGGGCCATGATCGCGGGTTGCAGTGGCAACACGGCAAGATAACGGTCACTTGCGCGCGCGGTCGGGTTGCCCTTCTCACGTCCTCACTCGCTCGGCCCTGAGGCCGGTGAACGCTTATCCCTGCTGACAGCTCGCCCGTGAGGTAAAATCAAGGGCTTTTCTGTCATTTTTGTATTGACCCAGATGTTTGCCTTAACCAAAGCTACCGCCTCTCGGTGCGGGCTTGTTTTCATGTTTAGATCATGTCACTGATTGTTCATAAATACGGCGGTACCTCAATGGGCTCTGTCGAGCGTATTCGAAACGTAGCCAAGCGTGTCGCCAAATGGCATGCCGCAGGTCATCAAGTTGTGGTGGTCCCCTCTGCGATGTCGGGTGAGACCAACCGATTGTTGGGTTTAGCGAAAGATCTCTGCGCTGACGCAGATGGTCGCGAGCTTGACATGATTGCCGCGACGGGCGAGCAGGCATCGAGTGGTTTGCTGGCGATTGCCTTGCAAGCACAGGGCCTAAAGGCACGTAGTTATGCGGGTTGGCAAGTGCCCGTCCGCACGGATTCGGCGTTTACTAAAGCCCGAATCACCTCCATTGACGACAAGCGTATCCGAGCCGATCTCGATGCTGGCATGGTCGTCGTGGTGACAGGGTTTCAAGGGGTGGATGACGATGGACACATCACCACCTTGGGACGTGGGGGGTCCGATACTTCTGCTGTGGCCATTGCGGCGGCATTGAAGGCCGATGAATGTCTGATTTACACCGACGTGGATGGTGTTTACACCACCGACCCTCGGGTCGAACCGGATGCACGGCGTCTGAGCGTGATCTCGTTTGAAGAAATGCTTGAAATGGCCTCGATGGGGTCAAAAGTTCTACAGATTCGATCGGTAGAATTTGCAGGCAAATATCGCGTGCCGACCCGCGTGCTGTCCTCGTTGACAGACACTGACATCCCGCTTGCCGAAGAAATGAAATCCGGCACCCTGATTACTTTTGAGGAAGACGAAAAAATGGAAGCAGCCGTTGTCTCGGGCATCGCCTTTAGCCGCGACGAAGCCAAAATCACTTTGCTGGGCGTACCCGACAAGCCTGGTATTGCTTATTCTATTCTTGGTCAGGTGGCCGAGGCCAACATCGATGTCGACATGATTTTGCAAAATCAGTCGGTCGATGGCACCACTGACTTTTCGTTCACTGTCCATCGCAATGAATTCGCACGTACCCTCGCTGTGATCAAAGACAACATTGCGCCGACTGTTAATCCCCGCGAGGTATTGTCCGATGACAAGGTTGCCAAGGTATCCATCGTTGGTATCGGGATGCGTTCACACGCGGGCGTCGCGAGTCTGATGTTCAAAACGCTTGCAGAAGAGGGGATCAACATTCAGATGATCACCACCAGCGAAATCAAGACCTCAGTTGTGATCAGCGACAAGTACATGGAGCTCGCTGTTCGTGCCCTGCACAAGGCATTTGGATTGGAGACTGCACCTGTTAAGGCCTGATGGTTGTTGCGCCGCTCAAGCATTTGCGACATAAAAATAGCCAAGCCGTGCTAAACTATTGGCTTGGTTTGGAGGCGTGCCCGAGCGGCTGAAGGGGCTCCCCTGCTAAGGGAGTATGTGAGCAAAAACTTGCATCCAGGGTTCGAATCCCTGCGCCTCCGCCAAAACTATTTCGATCTGATTCCAAGTCGTTCGAACAATTTCCAACCCGTGAGGGGGCACCTCGGGTGCGATCCTAGGATACTTTCCGGATCAGACAGGCTCCCGACCGAACCCGCCCGCACGGCAAAGTACGCGGTCCTCTCTGCATTTGGCTCAATCTGCGGTGCGTGCCTACCTGAATACCTTCTCAATACCTCGCAGCTTTACGAAAACTATCGTGCTGCTCAGAGTCATGCTGCGTCCTACATCTAGCCGTCAATAATTTTGTCAGCCATGAGTGCTAACTTGCCGGTCACATCGTAGTTGAGTGTTTTAAACGTGCGGCTGTTGAGGACGATCTGTATGTCATCTGCTTGCTCGATGGGCAATTGATTGATTCGATATCCCTTTAGGATTTTGTCGACATACTTGGCTGACTGCGCAAATATCTTAGGGTAGCTCACCCCGTAGCTACCCATAAAACCCGCAGTTGCGTAGACCTCAGCCTGACCAAGGCAAATCACGCGATGCTGTATGGCAAGCTGAGCGATTTCAGCGCCAATCGACACGTAATAAGGGGATTGAAGCACCAACAAGCATTTTTGATCGTTTGCAACCATCTGCTTGAAAGCATCGACGACGTCAGCGCTGTCTTGGCAAAAATAGACCTGATTCTCGATGCCAATTGATGCTGCCGCTCGAGTCAACCTATCAGTGACACGGCCGCTAGACGTACTCGACGGATTACTGAGTGTCGCTATTTTTTTAACGGTGGGGTCGATGTTCGCCAACAGCTCTAAAAGCTTCAGGCTAATGTCATCGAACAGAATCGATATCCCAGTCAAATTGGTATCGGGGTGAGCTAGGCTAGCCACTAACCCAGCGGCCAAGGGATCAACCATCCCTGCACCAACAATGGGCACGTGCATTTCGACTTTCAATGCTTCTCTAGCGGCAGATGCACCGGTTGTCACGATCACATCCACCTTGGCTTCTGTCAGTTCGGCCACTAATCCCGATACTTTTTGGTTTTGACCATGCGATCTTTTGGTGATGATTTCTAGATTATTTCCTTGAATCCAACCCAACTGCGCCAGGCTGGAAACGAGCTGTGCCCAGGCATCGTCATACCCTTCTCCCGACACCAAAAAGCCGAGCTTTTTTTTGAGACTTGAATTAATCGCGTGTGAGAAACCGCCATGCAATGACAAGACGGAGGTCGCGACAATCGATAGCTTTTGAAAAAAAGAGCGCCTAAGCATGGTTGATTCATCCAAACAGGTGTCAGCTCGATAGCTCGCTAAGACAGTCGTCGCAAGTTAGTCGCTATATTAAAGGCAATCTCACGTTGAGCAACGCTCTTTGACAAGTATTTTGCCCTCTTGGATATCTATCGCTTGAGTCAACCATCGATGATTTTGTCGGCCATCATTGAGAGCTCGCCACTCAATTGATAATTGAGTGATTTGAAGGTACTCATATTCAACACAATCTGCAAATCACTCGCCTGTTCTATCGGCAGTAGGCTTACCGAGGTCCCTTTTAAAATGCGGTCAACGTAAGTTGCTGCTTGCCCAAAAATCCTTGGGTAATTCACCCCGTAACTGGCAAGAAACCCTGCTTCTGCATAGACTTCAGCTTGCCCGAGGGCGATTATCTTGTGCTCAATGGCGAGTGCAGCAATTTGTTTGCTTGCTGCAATAAAGAAAGGCGCTTGAACCACTAGCAGTGCTTGTGGCTGAAGCTGACCAATTTCATCAAATACCCTTGGGATATGCGACTCTTCAGAACAATAGATAATTTGATTGTCGATCCCCATCGAACTAGCGACCTCTTTGAGCTTATTCGGTACTCGAGGGCTCGTTGTGCTAATCGGGCTGCATAACGTGGCAATACTGGTTACCGAAGGGTCGATTCGCACGAGAAGCTCTAATAGCTTGAGGCTGATGTCATCAAATAGTATCGATACGCCAGTCAAATTGACGTTTGGGTGGGCGAGGCTCGTCACAAGCCCGCCGACAACAGGGTCAACCAATCCGGCCCCGACAATGGGTACGTCGGTTTCGACCGTCAGTGCTGCTCTTGCAGATGAGGCACCTGTGGTCACGACCACCTCTACCCCTGCACCGACCAGCTCCGCAAACAGCCCAGGGATTTTCTGGCTTTGGCCGTGGGCTCTTTTGGTCAATATCTCGATGTTGTGCCCATCAAACCAGCCCAACTTATTCAAATGAAGCAAGAGTTGCTGCCATGCCTGATCATTGCCCTGAGCAGGTATCAAAAAACCAATTTTTCGCTTTTTACCTGTGTCACTAGGCGCTGCAGACCCTATCTCATGCACGCCTGACAGCGGCAATAGCGCGAGGCTTTGCACAAAACGGCGTCTCGTCCAGCTGCTGAACTCGTAGGTTTGATTGGCGAGTTTCAAGATAAGGGACACGAAAAGGTTCGCTATGTTGTTTGGGTGAGACTTTTTACGTCATTGGCAAATTATTCCTGAGGCCATTGTATGGCTTTTGACGGATATTATCGATAACTTGAGATAATGTGTTGCTTAACTCATCAACATTCGATCTTTTTCATGTGCTAACCAAGGATTCAAATGCGCTCATCTGTGTCAACTTGCCTGTTTGCCAGCAGCTTGTTCTTAGTCTGCTCTGCGTTCGGGAAAGAAAGCACCCCACGTGACGAGTTCTTTTGGCTTGGCCAGATCAATAAGGCAAGCCTCATCATCAATACGCAAGAAGGCCTATTGGATAAAAGCCTGACCGTGCAGTTCAAGACAGCGATACAAAAGGTGATTGATGACGGCAATAAGTCAGGTAGTCAGAGGCCATCGACAGTCATCACGTTTGAGCCGTTGCTCATCCAGGCCGCCGGTCCTGAAATTACCCTGTTGCATGCGGGTCGCTCAAGTCAAGATATGCATGCGACCGTTCGTTCGATGATGCTACGCGATGATTTGCTTGATTTGGCGAGACAGCTTAACCTGACTCAAACTTCTCTGATCGCGTTGGCTGAAAAAAATACGAAAACGATCGTACCGAATTACACCAATGGCGTAGCCGCCCAGCCTAATAGTTACGCTCACTATTTGTTGGGTTATGCCGCAGGCTTTGAACGTGATGCCCAGCGAATCCGAGAAGCCTATGCGCGGGTCGATCGTTCATCAATGGGTACCACGGTGCTCAATGGCACAAGTTGGCCTTTAAACCGGGTAAGAATGGCTGATTATTTGGGGTTCGCAGGGATAGTGGATAACGCTTATGACGCAGCGCAGATTTCATCCACTGAAGAACCCGTTGAGATTGGTGGTGTTCTCATTGGCACTGCCTTGCATATCGGCAGTTTTGTCGAAGACATAACGACGCAATATGCGCAATCGCGGCCTTGGATTTTATTGGCCGAAGGGGGGCGCAATACTTATGTATCGAGCGCCATGCCGCAAAAAAGGAATCCCGGCCTACTCATGAATACTCGCGCGGATGCATCCACGGCGATGACGCTAGCATTGGGCCCGATGATCCTCGCCCACAATACGCAGGCGGGTATGGGCGACGCAAAAAAACCAAAACAGAATAGAGCCATGATACGCAGTTCAATCACTGCGTTGAAAGAGTTGGATGAACTCATTAACGCGCTGGTCATCAACCCTGAGCGTGCACTGGAAGAACTGAACAGTGACTGGACAGCCTCTCAAGAACTCGCCGATGTGTTGATGCGTCAATACAAAATCCCTTTCAGAGTGGGGCATCACTTTGCGTCCGAGATGGTTGAGTACGCCAAAAAAGAAAACATCAAACCGCTTGATTTTCCCTACGTTGAGGCGCAGCGCATTTATCAGGGGACGGTCAAAGATCTGAAAGTGCCTCAGACACTACCCATGAGCGAGAAAGAATTTCGCAACACGCTTGATCCTGTGGCGATTGTTAATCACCGTATGACGATTGGGGGCTCGCAACCCGCCGAGATTGAGCGAATGCTGAAACTCGCAAAGGCTCAAATCGCCGATCAAACCAAGTGGATTGATGAGAAATCAAAGAAAGTCGCTGATGCACTCAGACGGCTCGACGCTGACTTTGGTCAGTTGCAGTGAGCGACCACTTTGGCGTTTCTATCCTCAAAAATCCGATCAATAGTCGTGCAACCTGATGTCTATTGTCGATACCCACTCGAAGTTCACCACAGTGACAAGCACCAGGGAAATCCAAGGCTTTTACGCAAGTTAACATCGCTTTCTTTCGTCACCCGCTAAGGTTGTGTCCGATTGAGCCATTCCTACTGTGAAGGACCTGATTCTTGATCTGTGCACCTGTAACTGGCGATGTTCAGAGCGAATCGAACCAGTAGATCTCAAAGTTACAATGTTTAACAATCACCCGTGATCGTTGTCGCTATGCTTTTAGCCAAATGTATTTCTGTTTGAGTAAGAACACTATCTTGCGAATGGAAATGTCATCCTAAAATCAATGAGAGACATTGGGTGCCTATCGTGTGCAGATATTTGAAGTTTTTAACGATACTGTTGGCGATGCTTGCCGCAATGCAGTTAGCCGGTTGCGCTTCGGTTGTCAATGGCGGCAATATGCAAGCAATTACCGTGGTTGCGCTTGATGATTCAGATCCGATTGACGGCGCAGACTGTGTGCTGGAAAACTCCGGCGGTAGGTGGTCGGTAAAGACCCCTGGGATGACTAAGGTCAACCGAACCAACGTTAGTCTGACAATCAACTGTAACAAAGAGGGATACCAGCCCGGAACACAAGTGTCTTCTCCTCGTGTGTCGGGCGCTCTATACGGGAACCTTCTGGTAGGGGGACTAATCGGTGTGGCCGTCGATATGACTACAGGTGCTGGCTTTGAGTATGACCGTACAGTCCAAGTGAAGATGACGAAAGTTAAAGATAGCCCTGTGGTTCCCTCCCCCAGTGCACCCACACCTAGCGTGACGTCAAATACCAGTCCCCCTATTCCCGTGCGCAGCGTCCCTTCGGGGGATACCCCCGTCAGAATTACTTTGTCGGACAGTGGATCCAGCAAGAGTCAGTCTGTTGCTGGTAACAACCAGCAACCGGCAGAATTGAATCGATTCGAAACTGCCAAGAAAACGTGCGAAGAGCTTGCTATTAAACCGCAGACTGAACAGTTTGGTCAGTGTGTCTTGCGGTTAAGTCGCTAAATTTTTCGGGAAACGAAAGGGGCTTGCTCTGACGAACGCCCCCAAGAGGGCATGACGCTTGAGCCTTGTGAGAATTTAATGAAAAGAAAAGCATTTTTTCGTTTTATGCAATCCGTATTGCTTGGACTGAGTTGTGTCATGAGCGTGGCTATTGCATCCGTTGGTGATCTACCCGTTGTTGGTTCGCAGATATCCGGTCGGATCGAGCTTGACTTTGATCAAGGTAGCAAGGTCATACCACTTCCCGCTGGTAACTGGAAGGTTCTCTATGCGGATGAAAACAAAGGTACATTTCACCGCGATTTATCACCGCCAGACCGGTTCGCAGTACTGATTCTTGTACAAGTTGAGGGCTCTACGTTAGTTAACCAACTGTATATTCGTACGAATATCACCAGCCAAACAAAACAGTACAGCGATCAGCTCTGTGATCGCAACGCAGCTCACTTTTTACTTGACAGTTTCGACTCCGCTGTTTATGACCAACGTTGTTTAAAAGCGAGTTTTCTCGTCGGTTATCTAGCCAATCCTCAGGGAGTGTGGGCTGATGTACGGTCGCGCCTAGTCAAGGCTGAGGTTAGTTTTCCCAATACAATCTTTCAGACGCGATACACCGAGTTTGATCATACAGGTCAGTGGCTCGACGTACAGCTTTACCTGAATCCAGTCGCGTTTGGGTTTCCTGATAACCAGACTGCCTGGGGACAAGCACCTTGGCATAAAGATTTTCTTATACATGATGCGGTGCGGACTGGTTTTGTTAACGACTGGGTCTCGTTCTCAATGTCTTATGGGCAATTGTTGCATGATGGGTTTGTTAATGGAAGGCAGTTGTTATTGCCCACTTTTACTTTTACTTCCGATGGCTCGCTACGGAGCGGTACAGTGAGCCTTGTACCTGCATTTAAGCCTCGCGCAACATCGCTGCCCGATCAGGGCTATGGTGTTGCCAGTGCAACGACCAACCGACCTACGGTCGATTACGAGAGTCAATGTGCCTCTATTGGTTTTAAATCAGGTAGTACTGCGTGGGATCAGTGCGTCAAAGAACTAAAGTCGCGGGACAAAAAATAAAGGTAACCAATTTTCGATGGTGCAATCGACAGTGAAAGCATATGTTCAGGTACTTCGGTACGGTTATTTCCAGATTCATATGATGCGGCTTTGTCGACGAACCTACATCGCATGTGCACTCTTGAATGCTGCGTTGGGTTTCTGGTCAGGTAACGTTTTGGCTGATCACGCAATGCCAGAGGTTGGCAGCAAAATCGAGAAGGCAGTGCTAATCGGTACAGACCAAGGTATCAGGTCTGTGCCGCTACCCGAAGGTGGTTGGACGGTGGTGTATGCCAAAGAAAAGCCAGCCGGTCATCACAACGATCTCTCCCCCTCCGATCTAAGAGCGACAGTGGTTTTGGTTCAAGCGGATGGGCAAAACTTACGTCATCATCTGTTGATTGAGCTGAATACGACGTTTACGTTGAGAGGAATCCGAACGGCTCAATTATGTGACCATAAACTACCTACCTTGTTCAAAGATGCTTATGGTTCTGGCACGTTTGAGCAGCGTTGTTTAACGGTCAATCACTCCTTCGGATATCTGAGTGATCCGCAGGGTATATGGACCGATGTTCGGCCATTTCTCTTAAAGGCTGCTTTGAATTATCCAACGACAATCTTTACAACAAAATACAGTCAGTACGATCGATGGGCGCATTACTTTGTGATAGAGATGATGACCAGCCCCGTGGCCTTTGGTTATCGCGACTCAACTGAATCTTTGAACCAGTCGCCTTGGCACGATGGTTTTCAAGCTGACGATAAAATGCGGGCAGCTTTTGTTGACGACTTGATTTCTTACTCAAAAAAATACGCAGATATTCTGAATAGCGCCTTCCCAACGTTTGACACCATATCGCCAGTTGCGGTGTTTATGCCAAGAGATGGTTCAATGCCAAGTCAGCGTGGACAGCTTGCTACCGCAGAAGTCAACTCAACCCCCGCCAGTTTTAAGGCGCAGTGCCTAGAAATTGGGTTCAAACCAGACACGAGTGCAATGAGAGATTGTATGAAAGAGCTGCAATCACGCATTAAAAAATGATCTATTTCGTGAGACGGTCAGGTCTAGCAAGAACGTTTGGCTAAACCAATTCACTTGTCTAACCAGGATACAGATCTATGGATAACCCACATTCGACGCTGACGATCGCAACAAACCAAGTCGCCACACTGACCATCTGCAACGCCGGCAGCATGAATATTCTTGGCACACCAGTCATCGACGCCTTGCTTGAAGCCTTACAAAGGGTTGCAGAAACGACATCGATTCGCGTGTTGATTATTCGAGGCGAAGGTGAAAAAGCCTTTGTGGGCGGGGCTGACATCAAAGAGATGGCGCGGCTTGACCAGCAAACAGCCGTCGTGTTCATTGATAAGTTGCGTCAGCTTTGTGAAGCTGTCCGGCAGTTGCCCATGCCTGTGATTGCCAGGATTCCCGGTTGGGCGCTGGGTGGTGGCCTTGAGTTCGCTTTGTGTTGCGACCTAAGGATAGCGTCACCAGCGGCTCGGCTTGGGATGCCTGAGGTGCTAGTGGGCATCCCCTCAGTGATTCATGCCGCTCTGATGCCCCGATTGATCGGCAAGGCTCGTACTGCGTGGTTGCTGCTGACCGGCGAAGTGATCGAGGCAGAGCAGGCGCTGGCTTGGGGCCTGCTTGATCGAGTGGTAGAAGCGACGGCGCTCGATCAGGAAGTGGCTCGCGTGGCAAACGGTTTGGCTGAGCTTGGTCCTCAGGTATTGGCGCAGCAAAAGCGGCTTTTACGTGAGTGGGAAGACGAACCGCTTGAAACCTCTATTCAAAATAGCGTTGCAGCGTTCGGCAAGGCATTTCTGACCGGTGAGCCTCAGCACTACATGGGCAAGTTTCTTGAGCGCAATTTGACGCGACGCTCGCGCTATAAATCTTTATAAGTTTTTTACACCTTTTTTCATAACATGGCCTCGTCTTAGTTACTTCGAGGCTGTTATGGATTTCATATTTCTCGGTTGCATTGCCGCCTTCTTCCTCTTGACGGTGGGGATGGCGCGTGGCTGCTCGCATTTGAAGGATAAGAAATGACCCTCATCCAAATCATCAGCGGCGCGGTCGCCCTCGGTCTTCTCATTTATCTCATCGCTGCTTTATTTCATCCTGAGGACTTCTCATGAGCACCCATGCCATTTTGACCATTGCGGTTTATGTCGGGGTTTTGCTGCTGCTGGCCTACCCGGTGGGCATTTACCTTGACCAAGTCATGAAGGGTGAGTCGGCGATCGTTAAGCCCTTTTCCTGGATTGAAAAAATTATCTTCAAGATTTGCGGGGTTGAGGCCAGCACTGAAATGACGTGGCTGAGTTATGCCGTTGGCTTGATTCTGTTCAATGCCATCGGCGCATTATTTGTGTATGGGCTTCAGTTGTTTCAAGGCTTATTACCGCTCAATCCGCAAGGGTTGCCAAATATCTCGCCGGATTCATCCTTCAACACGGCGATCAGTTTTGCGACCAATACTAATTGGCAAGCTTATGCGGGTGAGGGCACCATGAGTTATTTGACGCAAATGCTCGGGTTAAGCACGCAGAATTTTTTGTCGGCAGCCACAGGCATCGTGGTCGTTTTTGCCCTGATTCGCGGCTTTGCACGCCATAGCATAAAGACCATTGGTAACGTATGGGTAGATTTGACGCGGATCACGCTCTATGTGCTGATCCCCCTGTGCGTTGTGTATTCACTCTTCTTGGTCAGTCAAGGGTCGATTCAGAATCTTGATGCTTACAAAGACGTTAAAACCGTTGAAATCACCCATTTCGATAATCCCAAAGTCGGCGCCGATGGCCTGCCCTTGAAAGACGACAAGGGTGCGCCCATCACCGAGCCAGCAACGACAGATCAACAGACCTTGCCGATGGGGCCAGTGGCCTCGCAAGAGGCGATCAAAATGCTGGGAACCAACGGCGGTGGCTTCTTTAACGCCAACTCTGCCCATCCGTTCGAAAATCCTACACCCTTATCGAATTTCATCCAGATCCTTTCGATTTTCTTGCTCCCTGCCGCACTGTGCTTTAGCTTCGGTCGTATGGTCGGCGATAAGCGTCAAGGCTGGGTAGTCTTGGTGACCATGTTGCTGATTTTTCTGGTCGTCACCTTCGCCGCTGTCTATTTCGAGCAGCAAAGCAATCCACTGTTGACTGCCTTGGGCGTTGATGGCGGCGCAGGCAACATGGAAGGCAAAGAGACACGCTTCGGTATCGATGACTCAAGCATCTTTGCGAGCATCACCACACTCGCGTCCTGTGGTGCAGTGAACGCCATGCACGATTCTTTCAACCCCATGGGTGGCTTCATCCCCCTGTGGAACATGATGCTGGGTGAGGTCGTGTTTGGCGGGGTCGGCACAGGGTTGTATGGCATGCTGGTTTTCGCAATTTTGGCGGTGTTTATTTCTGGATTGATGATTGGTCGCACGCCAGAGTATCTCGGCAAAAAAATCGAAGCCTATGAAATGAAGATGGTTGCTATCGCCATTCTGGTCACGCCTATTTTGGCCCTTGCCGGGACGGCCATTGCGGTGTTGAGTGCAGAGGGTGTTGCCGGGGTCGCGAATCCTGGTGCCCATGGTTTTTCAGAAATTCTGTACGCCTTCACCTCTGCAGCCAACAATAACGGTAGTGCCTTTGCTGGGCTATCCGCCAATACACCTTTCTACAACACCTTGCTAGCAATCGCGATGTGGTTTGGGCGTTTCGGCGTGATTGTCCCCGTGCTGGCGCTGGCGGGTGCGTTTGTTGCTAAGAAGAAAATCGCCGTGAATGCGGGCACCATGCCTACACACGGTGTTCTGTTCATCGTCTTGCTCGCAGGGACGGTGATATTGGTCGGTGCGCTGAATTATGTCCCAGCGCTAGCGTTAGGCCCAATGGTCGAGCAGCTGATGCTTGGCATGGCTCACTAATCGCAATTGGAGAAAATCATGACCAAACGAAAACTAGGCATGTTTGATGCCGAGCTGGTCACGCCGGCAATCATCGATAGTTTTAGAAAACTGAATCCCGCGGTGCAATGGCGAAATCCAGTCATGTTCGTCGTCTATGTGGGTAGCATTCTCACCACCTTGCTTTGGATACAGTCACTGACTGGCCAAGGTGAAGCCTCCTCTGGTTTCATTCTCGGTGTTGTGTTGTGGCTCTGGTTTACGGTGCTGTTTGCTAATTTCGCTGAGGCGTTGGCAGAGGGGCGAAGCAAGGCACAGGCTGCCTCCCTGAGAGGGTTAAAGAAAGAGACCTTTGCCAAAAAAATATCGGCAAACCCTTTACCTGAAAACTGGGATATCAAACCTCAGGCGGTACTGACATCCGCCACTCAGCTGCGTAAAGGCGATGTCTTTATCGCTGAAGCAAACGATGTCATTGCTGCCGATGGGGAGGTCATTGCGGGTGTTGCTTCAGTTGACGAGTCAGCGATCACGGGTGAATCTGCGCCGGTCATCCGCGAGTCGGGGGGCGACTTCTCATCAGTGACAGGAGGGACTCGAGTCTTGTCAGACTGGATTATTGTCCGCGTGACGGTGAATCCTGGTGAGACCTTCATTGATCGAATGATTTCAATGGTTGAAAATGCGAAACGTCAAAAGACCCCGAACGAGATTGCATTGACGATCTTGCTGGTGGCCTTGACGATCGTATTTTTAGTCGTTGTCGCGACGTTGTTACCCTTCTCGATGTTCAGTGTCTCGGTCAATGGCAGCGGCTCACCGATTCAAATCACAGTGCTGATTGCGTTGCTGGTTTGTCTGATTCCTACCACCATCGCTGGGCTATTGTCCGCCATTGGCGTCGCAGGGATGAGCAGAATGATGGCCGCCAATGTGATTGCAACATCGGGTCGCGCCGTCGAGGCGGCTGGTGACGTTGACGTCTTGTTGTTGGATAAGACGGGCACAATTACCTTAGGCAATCGGCAGGCGTCCAGTTTTATCCCTGCCTTTGGTGTGACAGAGGCGGAACTGGCTGACGTTGCTCAGTTAGCGTCTCTTGCTGATGAAACCCCGGAAGGCAGAAGTATTGTCATTCTCGCCAAGCAAAAATTCGGGCTGCGCGAGCGCGATATTGCCGAGATTGGCGCCGTGTTTGTGCCATTTACCGCGCAGACCCGCATGAGTGGCGTCGACCTCAATGGCATCGAGGTTCGCAAAGGGGCTGCTACGGCGATTCAAAAACACATTGATGCGCTGGGTAGCGAATTCCCTGCTGATGTTCTTAAAGGGGTGGATGAAGTTTCTCGCCGAGGGAGCACCCCCCTGGTGGTGTCCCACGGTCAGCGCGTGCTGGGCGTTGTTGAATTGAAAGACATTGTTAAGGGTGGCATCAAAGAGCGCTTCAATGAGTTGCGTCAAATGGGTATCCGCACCATCATGATTACCGGTGACAACCGTTTAACCGCAGCGGCTATTGCAGCAGAAGCGGGGGTCGATGATTTTCTGGCTGAAGCAACCCCCGAAGATAAATTGGCACTGATCCGCCAGCATCAAGCTGAAGGTCGCTTGGTAGCCATGACTGGGGATGGTACGAACGATGCGCCTGCTTTGGCACAAGCTGACGTCGCGGTCGCCATGAACTCTGGCACGCAGGCGGCGAAAGAGGCGGGCAATATGGTGGATCTGGACTCCAATCCGACCAAGCTCATTGAAGTAGTCGAGACAGGCAAACAGATGCTGATGACACGTGGATCACTCACGACGTTTAGCATTGCCAATGACGTGGCGAAATATTTTGCCATTATCCCAGCGGCTTTTGTCGCCACGTATCCGCAACTTGAAGCCCTGAACATCATGCACCTGACGAGCCCAGCCTCAGCGATTCTGTCTGCGGTAATTTTTAACGCACTCATTATTATGTTTCTGATCCCGCTGGCCTTACAAGGGGTGACCTATAAGCCGATGGGGGCAGCCGCACTGTTAAGAAGAAACATGACGATTTACGGCTTAGGCGGTCTGATTGCGCCCTTTATTGGCATCAAGTTGATCGATATGATCATTGCAGTGATCTGATTGCGTCGCGGAGAAAAAAAAATGAAATCCATACTGAGAAGTTGTTTGGGACTATTTATTATCTTGACGGCCATCACTGGCGTGGTCTATCCCTTCGCCGTCACGGGGATTGCCAAAGCCGTTTTTCCACACCAGTCTGGCGGCAGTCTTCTTTATCAGGGTGATCAGGTGGTTGGTTCTGAACTCATTGGTCAAAACTTTACCGATCCGAAATATTTTTGGGGACGGCCTTCAGCAACAGCACCACAACCTAACAATAGTTTGGCCTCAGGTGGCTCAAATCAGGGGCCTTTGAATCCCGCGCTGGTTGATGCAGTCAAGGCGCGCGTTGAGGCGCTGAAAAGTGCCGATCCAGATAATAAGCAGACAATCCCAGCGGATTTGGTGATGGCGTCTGCCAGTGGGCTTGATCCGGACATCAGTCCGGCAGCGGCAACTTATCAAGCGGCCAGAGTTGCCAAGGCAAGAAACCTCACCGTCGATCACGTGGTGGCGTTGATCGCTGAACATACCCAAGGCAGACAGTTAGGCCTCTTTGGTGAACCGCGTGTTAACGTCTTACGGCTCAACCTCGCGTTGGATACCAAATAGTCATCATGCTTGACTCTCGACCAGACCCAGACCAGTTGCTTGCTCAAATTGAGCGCGAAAGAATCCAAGCTGATCGCGGACGGTTGAAGATCTTCTTCGGGGCAACGGCAGGGGTGGGTAAGACTTACGCCATGCTGTCGGCAGTGCATCAGCAATGTCAGCATAAAAAGGTGCTGATTGGCATCGTCGAGACGCACGGTCGCAAAGAGACGTTGGCCTTGCTGGATGGGCTCGCCATTCTTCCTATGAAAGAGGTCGAGTACAAAGGGCGGCAATTAAAAGAGTTTGATCTCGATCAAGCCTTGCTCGAGAAGCCAGATCTGATTCTCATCGACGAACTGGCACACTCGAATGTCCCAGGGTCTAGGCATCCCAAGCGTTGGCAAGATGTCGAAGAATTACTTTCGGCTGGCATTGACGTGTATTCGACCATCAATGTACAGCACCTTGAGACCCTGAACGATGTGGTGGGGGGGATCACTGGCGTACGGGTATGGGAGACTGTGCCGGATCATGTCTTTGACGCTGCGGACGAGGTCGTACTGGTCGATTTGCCGCCAGATGAATTGCTGCAGCGGTTAAAGGATGGCAAGGTCTATCTGCCCCAGCAGGCCGAGCGTGCGTCAAAGAACTTTTTCCGGAAAGGCAACCTCATTGCCTTAAGAGAGTTGGCGCTGCGTCGTTCAGCCGATCGTTTGGATCACGAAGTTATCAAGTATCGAAAAGAAAACGCGGTTGCCACTGTCTGGCAGACCCGTGAGTCGATTTTGGCTTGTATCGGGCCGGGAGAAGAGGCTGAGAAAGTCGTTCGAAGTGCTGCCAGAATTGCTTCACAGCTTCAAGTCCCTTGGCATGCGGTGTATGTCGAAACACCTGCTTTGCAAAATTTGCCCGCTAAAGCCAGAGAAAGAGTCTTAAAGGCCATCTCAATGGCAGAAGAAATGGGCGCGCGCGCAGTCACCATCGGTGGGCATGACGCCGCTGAAACGGTGGCCAATTACGCCCGAGAGCAAAATCTTTCACGCCTGATTGTCGGATCGAGTGCGAAAGGGCATTGGCGTTTCTGGCAGAAAACTTTTTTGGATGACGTGTCAGCGAAAGCCTCTGATCTGGATGTGTTGAAGATTGCCCGAGGGGTGGTCAGTCGCGTTGCTGAAGAGGGTTTGGAAACTGATGACTCATGGTTGAAGCAGTTACGTGCCCCTTGGCTTTCTTATGGTCTGAGCTTGCTGGTGTGCGGCTTAACGGGCTTAATTGCCGCACCACTGAGCGGGGCGATTGAGCTGCCAAATATTGCCATGTTCTTTTTGCTCGCCGTGGTCCTGGTGTCTGTGAAGTATGGGTTAGGGCCATCCATCATGGCCTCGCTGGTCAATGTGCTGGTCTTTGATTACTTTTTTGTACCACCGCGCTTTTCGTTTGCCGTATCTGACGTTCAGTATATTTTTACCTTCATCGTGATGTTCGTCGTTGGTCTCATTACCGCCAAGCTGACGACAGGGTTGACGTATCAGGCCAAAATCGCGAACCGTCGAGAGCAGCGAGTCAAATCGCTGTACGAAATGTCACGCGATTTATCCGGGGCGTTGGTGCGAGAGCAGGTTGCCGAAATCTCTCAGCACTTTGTCGCTGTTGAGTTCAAAGCAAAATCTGCTTTATTGCTGGCCGACGACAACGACCGCTTGGAGATCGTTAAAACGGTCAAAACTGATGACTTGCCTCTCGATCTTTCCATCGCACGCTGGTCGTTTGATCACGATAAAGAAGCGGGCAACGGGACAGACTCACTGCCAGGGGTTGGGCTACGTTACCTTCCCTTAAGAGCCCCGATGCGTACGCGCGGCGTTTTGGTGATTGATTCGCCTAGTACGACTCGCTTGAAGTCACCAGAGCAACGCCGCCTGCTGGATACTTTCGCACGCCTGCTGGCAATCTCTTTAGAACGTATTCACTACGTGTCCGTCGCTCAACAATCATCTATTCAAATCGAATCCGAGCGCTTGAGAAACTCGTTGCTCTCGGCGATTTCACATGATTTACGTACGCCGCTGACTGCGTTAGTGGGTTTAGCCGATTCGCTTGAAATGCTGGCTGCCCCGCTCACCGAAAAGCAGCTTGAGATCACTGCGCTCTTGCGCGAAAAAGCGTTGAAAATGAGCTCGCAAGTCAGTAATCTGTTGGATATGGCTCGCCTGCAGTCTGGCACGGTGAGGCTCAACCAGCAATGGCTGCCGATTGAAGAGGTCATTGGCACCGCGATTAAGTCAGCACAACCGCTGAGCGAGGGTAGAAAGGTCGAGGTGAATTTGTCGCCTGATTTTCCTCTGCTCAAGGTGGATCCGGTACTGCTAGAGCGAGTATTTATCAACTTGCTTGAAAACGCCTACAAATACACCCCTAGAGATAGTCTGATCTCAATCGGTGGAGGCCTCGCCTCTTCGAGCTTCGCCGAAATTTGGGTGCAAGACAATGGCCCCGGGCTTCCTTTAGGCAAAGAAGAAGAAATTTTCAGAAAATTTGAGCGTGGCCAGAAAGAAAGTGCTATATCGGGGGTCGGTTTGGGGTTAACGATTTGCAGGGCCATTATTGAAGCGCACGGCGGCAAAATTACCGGCCAAACATCGAATACTGGAGGCGCGCGGTTTACCCTTGTTCTGCCACTCGGCCAGCCCCCCAAGCTTCATTTAGACGACAATGAGCCACCAGCCTAGTCTCATTGCAAAGGGGTAACGTGTCTCAACCATTACCGGTCGCCCTGATTGTCGAGGATGAGCCCAACATTCGCCGAATGATCAAGATGTCGTTAGAGGCTGCGAACTTTACGGTGTTCGAAGCAGCGTCTGTTGCGCGAGGTTTGATCGAATCTGGTACACGGCAACCCGATGTTGTGCTGCTTGATCTGGGCTTGCCCGATGGCTCCGGCTTGAAAATCATTCATCAGATCCGATCCTGGTCGGATGTCCCTATCATTGTGATCTCGGCCCGCGCACTGGAAGATGACAAAATTGAAGCGCTAGATCTGGGGGCTGATGACTACCTCACGAAGCCGTTTAGTCCTGGCGAATTGTTAGCGAGGGTAAGAGCGCAATTGCGCCGACGATCGATGGTGTTTGAGCAGGGTCAAACGGTATTCAAATTCGGTAACCTGAGCGTTGATCTTACCAAGCGACTAGTGACGCGAAACAGTGAGACTTTGCACTTCACACCCACTGAGTATCGGTTGCTTGCGTACTTGATTACGCATGCCAATACCGTGCTTACCCATCGCCAGATCTTGCTTGGGGTCTGGGGCCCGAACCACACAGAAAGTGCACATTACGTACGGATTTTTATGGGTGTGTTGAGAAAAAAAATCGAACTAGATCCCGCACAACCGGTGCATATCGTGACCGAGACAGGGGTTGGCTACCGGTTTGTTCCTTAATGAAGCGAAACGTTCTTAGGCAAATACACACGACACAACGCCCCGCGATGGCTTAATATAAGCAAGAAGCATCATCTTTCTCTGCAGTTCTTTCAAACTGGGATCAAGCGTGCGCAAAATTGATGTCAATGAAGTTAGGGCGTTTATTGATGCCCAGGGGCCAGCGACAAAGATTTATATCGGGTGCGATTCAGAGCGGTTTGCGATTGGCAAAGAATGGTTCGCCGATTACACGCTAGCCGTGGTGGTTCACATCAACGGCAATCATGGTTGCAAACTGTTTGGAGAAGTGCAGAGAGAGCGAGATTGGGATGCCAAACAAGATAAACCTCGTATGCGCCTCATGAACGAAGCCTACAAAATTGCCGAGCTTTATCAAAAGCTCAACGAGGCGTTAAAAGGGCGTGAGGTGTCTGTGCATTTGGATATCAATCCTGACGAGGCGCACGGCAGTTCTTGCGTGGTGAATGAGGCGATTGGTTATATCCGAGGCATGTGCAACGTGATGCCGGTCGTTAAACCCAACGCCTTTGCTGCCACTAATGCGGCCGACAGGATGAAGTTTGTGCTGGCTGAAGCGGTCTAGCTTTGCACTCGACAATCAATTTTATAAATTTCGAACGGTCGGGCAAAACCCTTTAGCGTCATTTCACCGACCGTCTCGCTTTTATCTTGTTGAGACATTCTGGCGTGAGTTTTCAAGTCGAGCAGAATCTCGCCATCTTTGGCTTGATCACAGAGCCTGGCTGAAATATTACACACACTACCGATCGCGGCGTAGTCAAACCGACCGTCATAGCCAATCATGCCGAGGGTTGCATAGCCTCTTGCAACACCCACGCCAAACCCCAGCTGAAAGCCCATCTTTTTCCATTGTGTTTGCAACGCTGAGAACGCATGTTGCATGTCTATTGCCATCTCGACGGCAACCGTACTATGGTTTTCAATACTGATGGGGTCATTAAAGAATATCATGATGCCATCGCCCGCAAAATGTTCAAGCGTTCCGTTATGTTTGATAATGAGGCGACCCATTTCAGCGTGATAGGCGCTTAAGATTTCCATCACTTCTTCGGGTTCTGACGAGTCCACCAGGGTAGTGAAGCCGCGGATATCGATGAACACCACAGATATTTCTTTGCGATGCGGTTTGAAAATGGATTCATCGCCATCATTCATCATTTTGTCAGCGACTTGTTCTGGCAAGAAGCGTTGCAGGCTGGCTAGCTTGCTGAGCTCTTCTACTTGGGTGGCGACCTTGCTTTCTAGCGATGCATTTAATTCATTGAGGGCTTGGTTCTGTTCGATGATTTGCTGTTGCAAGTGCTTGATGCGCAGCAAAGATTTAAGTCTGGCAAAGAGTTCAGCTTGATTGATCGGTTTCGTCAGAAAATCGTCAGCGCCGACCTCTAGTCCTTTGACGCGCTCGCTTTCATCGAGAGAGGTCACCATGATGATGGGCAGCAAACTCGTTTCTGGTTGTGCTCTCAAGCGACGGCAAACCTCGTAGCCCGATATTTCCGGCATCATGACATCCAGCAACACGATATCTGGCTGCTGGGCATTTATTTTTTCAATCCCTTCCAGCCCATTGCTGGCCAGTGAAACCTCATATCCTTTGCTTTCAAGCAATGCAGCTAATAATTTAAGATTGACGACAGTGTCATCAATGACCAAAACGCGTGTGGCCTGCATGGGTTATCCGTTTTATTGAATCAATTTGTCTGCACGTAACTGCAATTCGTCGTTGATAGTAATGCCCAGTTTAGTTGCCGTTCTCAGATTAATGGCCAGCTCGAACACCGCGGATTGCTCAATAGGCACGTCCGCTGGGGATGCCCCCCGCAAGAGCTTATCGATAATCCTTGCCGTGTCGACATATGAGGCCGTGATGTCGTTGCCGTAGCTGGCCAAAACGCCTGCCTCGACAAATTTCGACCACTGTGCAAAGGTGGGGATCTTGTGCCTAAACCCGAGGTCAGCCAATTGCGCGCGATTTTCGACAAAAAACGGATGTTGTGTGATCACGACTGCATCGGTCTTTGCTTCTGCCATTTGTTCAAACGCACGGTCAATGTCTGCGACGGTGTTCAGAAAATAGTTGATGTTTTTAATGCCCATGAGTGGCGAGTTTTTGTCAAACAGGCTAACCAGGTACTGGCGAGTCACGGCCTGATCGTAAATGATGACAGAAATTTGCTTGGCTTTGGGCAGGATGAGGCGCAAAATTTCAAGCGTTTTTAGCGTGATGTCACCCGACAAATAAGATGATCCGGTGATGCGGCCGCCAGGCTTTGCCAAACTGTCGACCACACCTGCGCTCACTGGGTCGAACATGCCGACCCCGACAATGGGGATTTTATCGACTGCGTTTTTCGCCATCATGGCGCCGGCAGTACTTTGTGCCGCAATGAGGTCAACGTTGACCGCCGCCAGTTCTCTCGCCATCTGAGGAACGGCGGCGAGGTTGTTGCGCACGAGTTTGTAAACTATTTTTAGATTAGTGCCTTCCTTCCAACCATAAAACTCAAGCTGTTTCACCAAAGCATCCCATTGCTCTTCATACCCCGCACTTAGGATCAGAAAGCCGATGGTTCTGGTCGAAAACGGCGCCGACTGTGCCCAGTGGGCACCACTGAGCAGCAATCCGCCAGAGAGCAGCTTGAACCATTCACGACGTTGCATAATTTATACCGCCGCTGGTGAGTAATTATGTATGATGCCCCCATACTATAGGACTTTTGAAGCGCGTACCACATTGAAAAAAAATGCCCTCTTTTGGTCTTACTTTTTGCCAATCGTGTTGTTGGTGTGTGGTGTCGTCGGCGCTAATAGTGGTTTTGGTTTGTTTTTTTCTTATCAAGAGAACTTAGATGCGCAGAAAAGAATTCAGGTTGAAAAGGCCAAAGCTGCTTCTGGACGTGTTCAGGATTTTTTCTCGCAAATCGAAAAGTACCTGCTGATCGCTAGTCTTTCGCAGACCAGTGGTGAGGACACGCAACAACAGAAGCTCGCCTTTTTAAAAGTGCTTCGCGTTGCCCCGGCGCTGACTGACATACAACTGGTTGACCTCACTGGTGCGGAAAAGGTCTCAGTGTCTCGCTTGTCTTTGGACCGTTTCGACAGAAAACTGGATCGTTCCAAAGAACCTTTTTTTACTGAAACGCAAAAAGGCAAGGTTTGGTACAGCCCAGTGTTTTTTCTGAAAGAGACAGAGCCGTATATCACGATGTCTTTGCTCTCTTCAGGCAGAGACCCCGCGTTTGTCGTGGCGCACGTCAACCTCAAGTTTATCTACGAAGTCATCGGTCAATTGAAAATGGGCCAGACGGGCTATGCCTATGTCGTTGACACTCAGGGTGATTTGATCGCAAGTCCTGATACGAGTGCGGTGCTTAAGCAGACGAATCTGTCTCGCACGGAACCCGTGGCAATGGCCTTAGCAGCCAATGATGATGTTACGGGTAGCATCATGGCGAGTGGGGCAGACGGAAAGGGCACACTGACGACATTCACGACCATTACCCCCATGGGTTGGAAGGTGCTGGTCGAACAACCTGATAGTGAAATATATGCGGCCTTGAATCCAGCGATCGTGCGAACTGCAATATTGGTAGGGATCGGTTTTATTTGCTCGATTTTGGCGGGGTTATATTTTTCTAAAAAGATGGCGCAACCGATTCAGGCCATTCAAGTTCAGGCCCATAAGATTGCGAATAATGATTTTTCGGGCGATGCGCACTTTGGCCCGATTAAAGAACTTCGAGAACTCGCCCACGATTTCAATTTGATGTCTGACAAATTGAGAGAATCGCGCTTAGTACTCGAACGCAGTGTGAATAATCGAACCAAAGAATTGCTTGAAAAGTCCTTTCAGCTTGAAGTGGCGAACAAGCATAAATCCGACTTTCTCGCCAACATGTCACACGAGCTTCGTACACCGTTGAATGCCGTGATCGGGTTTTCTGAAATTCTGCTGGGTAAGTATTTTGGTGAACTGACAGAAAAGCAGTACGAATATGTCGATGATATTCATCGGTCCGGCAAACATCTTTTACTGCTGATCAACGATGTGCTCGATGTGTCAAAAATTGAAGCGGGAGAGCTTGAGCTGAATGTCTCGCGGTTCAACGTGCAGCAAATCTTGGATCAAGCCGTGACGCTGGTTAAAGCAAGAGCGGATTCTCAAGGGATTGAAATTATTTTCAATGAGCACTCACCATCGCTAGAAATTACTGCAGATGAAAGAAGATTTAAACAAATTGTTGTTAACCTATTGACGAATGCAGTGAAGTTTAGCTTTCCTGGGGGGAAGGTTTGGATATCTTATTCTCAGCAGTCCGACCGAACTAATTTCGAAATTAAAGACTTCGGCATTGGGATCGAACCTGCAAATCAGGCACAGATATTTGAACAGTTCAAGCAGGTTGGCAATGAGTACACAATTAAGGGCGAGGGGACTGGCTTAGGGCTGGCCATCACCAAAAATCTCGTGCAACTGCATGGCGGTGAAATTGGCGTGCACTCTGAGGCGAACCACGGCTCGACGTTTTACTTTTATATTCCAACCAATCATCAACAGGTAACGTAGATGCTCAGTGTATATTTTTGTGATGAGCCCTAGTCACCGTGAGCGCATTCTGGCAGATTACCCAGAGGCAGCCAGCAAAGTGCACTTGCTCGCTGAGTTCGCCACGGGTAACCCCACCGAAATTCTCGATGCGTATGGGCAAAACGCTGCTTTTTATGACAAAGTATTCAAACAAATCAGCGAACTTATTCCGCTAGCAATGGAAAAACTGCCCAAAAAATAGTAGCAATACCTTCGTTTGAATCCCGCCTTGTCAGGCTCTTCTTACTTGGTACACATGTAAAAAGAGCCCTGCTCGATCTCCATCATGTAAAAGTACTTGCCATTCGTCATGGATTCAACATAATTCGGCGTTTCAGCTGAGTTACTGCATGTCCAGTTGTCGACGTCCGTCACCGTGCACCGACGCAGATCAATGTCTTGAATCTGAGTGTCGCTGCGATAGACATGTTTGATAAGGTGCGAGTCTGATGGGTCAACGCTGATGTTTAGCGACATGGGGGCAAGCGATCGACAGCTTGCGTTGCATGCCTGCGCATCACTCTTTTTTTTGCAGATGGCCAGCGGCTTACCCAGTCTGGCCGCAGCCGCAAAATCCTCTGGGGTCGCCTGGGCAAAGGACAAATTTGTACCCATCACGGCTAAAATCAGCGAAAATGTCACACTTTTCATCGTTTTAAAGGCCTTTGATTCGGATGTCATCACAACTACAGGTGCTGGGCTGTAGCGGGGGTATTGGTGGTAATCTCCGCACGACATCATTGCTGCTTGATGATGACATATTGATTGATGCGGGCACAGGCGTCTGCGATCTTTCGCTTGAGGCCATGGCGAAAATCGACTGGGTATTTTTGACGCATAGTCATCTTGATCATATCCTCAGCCTGCCGCTGCTATTGGATTCTGTGGGTGCTGGCCGCAGCAAGCCCGTTCATTTGTTTGGATTGCCCGAGACCATCTCGACAATTAAGCAGCATATCTTCAACAATAAGATTTGGCCAGATTTCTCGGTGATCCCCAGTGTCGAACAACCGTTTCTGACGATCTCGACACTTCAAGTCGGTGAGGCGGTGACGCTGGGGGGCAGAACGATTCGAGCACTTCCCGCTCATCATACCGTCCATGCAGTGGGTTACTCGATGAGCGTCGGTGGGTCGACCATCGCCTTTACTGGTGACAGTGGGCCATGCCCCGCTTTTTGGGATGAAATTCAAGCGATAGACGGGCTCAAGCATTTGTTGATTGAAACATCGTTTACTGATGGCGATCAGTTTTTGGCAGAAATATCCAGACACTACTGTCCTGTGACGTTGGCTCAATCGATTAAACCCTTGCCCGCGCAAACTCAAATCTGGATTTCGCACTTAAAACCTGGTCAGGGTGAACAAATCATGGCCGAGCTCACAGACGCAAGCCGTTTGGAGAAAGTCCAACCACAACCTCTGGTCGCTGGTCAGATACTCACGTTCTGATATCGCTAAGCCGGGCTCGCGGTTGCCGCGCTTTTTCGCGCGGATATTTTTTCCCAAACCGCGTTGAGTTTGAGCTCAAGTTGCACCGGCGGAAAAGGCTTAACAATATAGTTCGAGACGCCAACCTTGATCGCTTGCATGACCTGATCACGCTGTCCCTCTGCGGTGACCATCACAAAGGGCAGGTTGCGTAACTTCTCAGATTGCCTGACTGCGGTCAACAGATCAATGCCCGCCATAATAGGCATGTTCCAGTCCGATAATACCAAGCCGATGGGGGTATGCTTATCGTATTCTTGATTGAGTAGCTCGAGAGCCTCTAGGCCATTTGACGCGGTCGAGATATCTTTAAAACCAAGGCTCGCCACTTGTGCGCTGACAATCTGACGCATTGTCGGCATATCGTCGACGACCAGGATGCGAGTGCTTTCAGGAAACATACGCGGCCTCTCTCTGGTTGCTGAGCGGTAAGCTAATATGCACAGTCGTCCCCTCACCAAGGGTGCTTTCAATGCGCAGGGATCCCGCCCTCGCCAAAACCAACTGATTCAGAGAGTCGAGGCCCACCCCGTAACCAGAATGACGTGTAACCACTGACGACGTGGTGAAACCCGGCAACAACAAGATCCGCCATAATTCACCGGATTGCTCATAGTCATTCACGGCTTGTTGGTTAACGTGGGGTTTGCTTCGTGCGATTGCTGGCAACCTGCTGAAGTCAATCCCTCGACCGTCGTCGCTGACAGAGATTTCAAGCCTGTTGTCGATCGTTGCGATATTGGCAGTAATCAAACCGTGGCGTAATTTGCCCTGATCTTCTCGGTCAGCAGGTAGTTCAATACCGTGATCAACGGCATTGTTCATGACATGAACCAATACACTGGCCAATTCACCAAATAGCTCTTTTTCGAGATGGCTACCGCCACCTTGCAATTCGAATTTCGCCGCTTTCGAAAGCGTCCGTGCCAGCAGCTCTGTTTTGATATTCCAGTTAGCGAAGAGCAGTTTTGCATCTCGAGCCTGTGCCGCATCGATGATTGCCATTGCTGGCTGCGTTTGCCCAGATTTGATCAAACTTCTCAAGTTATCAAAGTCGCTTTGAGAGAAAACGACCCCTTTTAATCGATTCAGTAGGGTCTCACCAATTTTGTTTTGTAAGTTGTTGGCTTGTTCGACTTCGCGCTTGAGCTTTGCCAGACCAACGCCGAAATCTTCCGTGAAACCTTTCAAAAGCGTTGGCACATCTTCGGCGGCATATTTACTCAAGTGCTGTTCGAGCTCTCGGATTTGAATCGCCATCTCATCACAGCAGCGGGCAACAGGTTCTAAGCCAAATAGCCCAGCCATCCCTTTGAGGCTATGCACCGAGCGCATCGTGACTTCAATTTGTTGACTCAGGCGTTTGCCCTCGCTCGCCAGACTTGAATCGTAGAAGTCATCGCAATCTGCGATGGCGACCGACATTAATTCGAGCATACTTAAGAAAGACTCGGGATCGCTATAAATACGGCCTAGAACAGCTTGTTCGTATTGAAGTGCTGCATTGGCAATTTCAAGCCGCTTTAATTCGGTCACATCTTCAATGCCGACGTCAACCGCTTCAAGCGTCCCTTGAGTGTTCATTGAGGGGTAGTACGTGAAGTTGAAATCACGGGCGACGCCGTCACTCTCAAATCGGCACTCTGTGGTCAAGAGGGCGGTGAGGTCGTCAAAAGGAAGCAGACTGTCCGTAAAGAGCATGTCATAGACTTCATGCCAGGATTGGTCTTCTTCTTGGTTAGTCAGTTTCAGTAATTCGGTAAACGATCTGCCTGATAAATCCTTTTCCCCAAAATATCTGACGCATTTTTCAGAATACTCTCGCGTGACGCGAGCAGATTTATCGAGCTTCATGAAGCCCTGGGGTACGTGAGCTAAGACTTCGCTCAAGCGTTTGTTCGAAGCGCTTAAGCGTTTGCTCATCTGCACGAACAGTGACTGCCAAAGCTTTGGGACGGTTGAAAGTACTTTTAAAAAGGGCTCTTGGTCAATGCGCAGAATTTTGCATTCATCAACAGCGGTAACGGTGGCCGAACAGGTGCTACCGGGGATGAGACAGGACATCTCACCAAAGCACTGCACTGTATCTACTTGCGCCACGATTTCGCCGTGTACGATGACGTGCACTGACCCCGAAACTAGCCAGAAAACGTGGCTGGCGAGTTCCCCCTGTACAAGCAGTTGTTCGCCGCGCGGTACTGTTAACTCAGATAAACAAGCAGCCAACAACCTGACTTCTTCATCTGTTAAATCTTTTAACAGAGCCGTCTGTCTGAGAATGTCGTAGCGGGACGCCAAGGAAGCCGATGACGCACTAAGTTTAGTATCCATAACCGTATGATATCCATTCGCCAAGCCGTGCGATATTGAAATAAACCTCGGTTTTGCCTCGCTACTTACGAGTATATCTGTTTGAACGTCGTATTGATTCGAAACCGTCAATCAATGGCGCCTAACTTAATCCAGCCGGCCACCAGCGCGTGCCAAATAGAACCATTCTTGCCCTGGTTGAGATTTGGCATTCGGAAAAACAATATAACAGTCTTGCTTTGCGAAAATTGTCGAGCCATCGGCCCGTGTACCAATCAGGGTGCCCTGAGGGATGGGGTCAAAGCTTTTCCAGGCTGCGGCAAATTGATCGTCACGGTGAAAACGATCAAACACATCGTACAAACCCAGCACTTGTGGGTTTGACGCGGGCGTCAATGTCTCGCCCTTGATTAAGCCAGTAAAAATAAGCGTGTTGATCATGGCTTGGTAGGCGACTTCGCGACCAGCGGTGTCATCGTGCTGTCCGCATTCAAGCGTGATTGCCCAGCCACCCGCCGATCGCATGTATTCGGTGGTTCCCACCCCATAGCTTGGGTCGATATCGACTTGTTGCGCATCAAAGCGACCTGCGGCGACTTCTTGCTGGCGGCGTGCAATGCCTTTCGCGTAAGTATCTAGCCACCCGTAGACGTAGCGTGAGCATCCAAGACGTTGCACCAACGCTTCTTCAAGGTCGGCTTGTTCGAAGGGCTCTAGTTCTTTTTGATTGTTTTCTGGGCCAAATAATGCGAAAGGCATGTCGCCCGTCTGAAACGAATGCAAATCCAGCAGACCGTCATGCTCGGCAAGAATCGGGCAGAGCCAGTTGGCGATGTGATCTTCATACTGTGTGGGTAACGCGGTTGGTGCTAGCCGGCGATTCAAGTTTCGATCGCCCATCCGTCTGCGAAGGCGGTAGGCTTTCGGATTCGTCACGGGGATCATTGTCAGGCTGCCCCTCATCAGCTTGATATCACCCGCTTCAATTTGATCTTTGAGACGATTGATGGCAAAAGTACCGTGCGTTTCGTTGCCATGCACGGCCGCGGTAATCAGAATGCGAGGACCCGGAAAAGGGCTCGTAAACCGGATTGCTTCAAAAGGTCGTTCGTCGGCCAGAGGAATATCCTCAGGCAAGGAAGTCAGAGCAGGCGAGGGAAGTGACATGTTCTTGTTAGCAAATGAGTATGCTTTAGTTTAACGTCAGTACAAACGCAGTGTGGGCCAAAAAAAGCCGCGACGCACAGAGGCGTGGCGGCTGTTTTTCACCGATGGTCAGTTAAGCTGTCACAGGCTTCCCAGCCCCTGCGGGATGACCTGCGTAATCAGGTTTGAAGGCCTGATCGATCACCCCACTCACCATGTCAGCGGTGACTGCCGATAATGTCCAGCCGAGGTGGCCGTGACCTGTGTTGTAGAACACGTTGGCTTGCTTGCCTCGCCCGATGCGTGGCATCAGGTTGGGCATCATGGGCCGCAGACCTGCCCACGGCACAACTTGTCGCGTGTTGACCCCAGGAAAGCACTTTTCGACCCATTCGATCAAGGGGCGAATTCGATCAGCACGAATGTCTTTGTTGTATCCATTGAACTCTGCCGTCCCGGCGACGCGAAAACGATCAAGCCCCAGACGACTGGTCACCAATTTGGTCTCGTCGTCCAGCAAACTGACCGTCGGCGCAGACGCCTGACTTTGGGCATCCAGCAGATTCACCGTGATCGAATAGCCTTTGACGGGATAAATGTTGACGCGATCACCGAGCTGCGCAGCGAACTGACGGCTGGCCACACCGGCACAGACAACCATGCCGTCAAATCGGGCCGTACTTGTTACACCGTGGTCTGTCACCGTGATGCTGGCCTGTTGACCATCGCTGGTGAGTGCGACAACATCCTGCCCATAGCGCATCGTGACGCCCAATCGTTGGGCAGCGGCGGCCATGCCCACCGTGAACTTGTGAATGTCACCCGTCGAATCACTCTCAGTAAAGTATCCGCCGTAGTAGCTACCGGCCAGCGTAGGCTCAATCGCTTTCATTTCGTCTGGGGTGACGGCACGTCTTGGCAGCCCGCCTTCAGCGAGTAACTCAGAGACTTTACCAGCGTGGTCAAACCCCTTTTTGTCGCGATAAATGTGCAAGATGCCTTGCTTCTTTAAGTCAAAATCGATACCTTCCGCGTCAGCCCAGGCAAATAAATGTTGACGTGCCGCAATCGCCAATCGAGTTGTCTCGATGGTGTTCTGCCGGTAATTGGGGATGTTGCCAATAAACTCAGCAAACCATGACAGCTTGTGCCAGCTAGGTTTTGGGTTAACGAGCAGAGGTGCATCGCTTTTAAGCATCCATTTCAAACCTTTGACAATGGTTGAGTGGTGGTTCCAGACCTCGGCATTTGAGGCCGAGAGCTGACCACCATTGGCGAATGAGGTTTCCATGGCCGAGTAGCGATGCTTCTCGAATAGGGTGACTGCATAGCCGCGCTTTGCAAGGGCATAGGCAGTCGTGACACCAGTAATGCCACCACCGATAACAGCGATTGATTTCATTTTGTGAGGCTCCAAACGTCGACGGGGGTAGGTGCGAATGCCATGATGGCTTCTGCACGCCCCCTCTGTTTGGTACCTGAGAGATTCACGACTGCCATTCACGGTTGAGTGAAGCAATCGTTTGCTCCTGCGGTGTGCCGGCTGACGAGATCCGGCAACTCTTCAGAGTTCACTGCACCCGTCGGTCCTTTTGCCTGAGAGTTTCCGGGGCGGTTGCTCCTTCGGCGCCGTGTCAGACATTATTTGCCTTCGACGGTCTCTCCCGATCTGGGTTACTGTACGCAAAATTATCGCACATGCAACTAAAGTTGGGGTTTATTTTGTCGATTGCTGATGCAATTCGGTTGTTTTTGTTAGCGGCTATTTGGGGCGGGTCGTTTTTATTAATGCGCATCGCGGCCCCAGTACTTGGCCCAGCATTTTTGATGGAAGGGCGCGTTTTTTTCGCCGCAAGTTTCTTGCTTGGGCTGGCGTTTGTTTTGAAAAAGAAGCATGCCATCCTCAAGCACTGGAAGCGTTTTTTCATCATGGGCTTGTTCAATTGCGCGCTGCCTTGGTACTTGTTCGGACAGGCTGCGATCAAGCTGACTACCGCACAATTGTCCATTATCAACGCGTTAGCCCCCCTCTTTGCCTTTGTCATCGGGCTAGCCATGAGAACCGAACGTTTAGAGGCTAAACGCGCGCTGGGTCTCTTGTTGGGTGTTGTGGGGGTGGCCGTACTTTTTGGTAAGGTAGACGGCTCAGAGGGTAGCGCTGATATTGCCTCCATTGTCATGGCCGTAGGCGCCTCTGTCGCCTACGGTATTGCCACAACCTACACCAAGGTCATCAAAGGGTTAGAGCCCTTTCACAATGCGTTAGGTAGCTTGTGGATGGCCTCTCTTATTTTGCTACCAACCTTGTTTTTTGTGCCGGTTCGAGGAGAAGTCACCCCATTGGTCGTGATGGCCACCGTTGCCATTGGTGTCGTATGCAGTGGCATAGCGTTTTTAATTTATTTCAAGCTGATCGAGAACGTCGGTGCCTCGTCAGCGCTGACAGTCAGTTTCTTGATTCCTGTCTTTAGTCTGCTCTTCGGGGTTGTGTTTCTGCACGAAGTGGTCACGCTAAGAACATTAGTCGGCATGCTGATTATTCTGGTCGGCACCGCCCTCGTGACAGGGTTTAATGTCAAAGGGATTTTTCAGACGAAATCCTGGGCGCGCTAGGGGCGATTTGTCAGATCGCACCGAGCGCCAGTTGCTTGACGGTCTTGATCAGTCTTCTTGCATGTGTGTGGCTTTCACAACGCTGCTGAGCTGTTCACGTTCTTGAGCCACGAATTTGTTGAAATCGGCGCGCGTGCCGCCGATGGGTTCGATGCCGACGCTTTTGAGGCTTTCAGCGATCGCCGGTGTCTTCATCGCCTTATCCACTGCAGCGGCAACTTTGTCCATGATCTCGTCTGGGGTGCCTTTTGGTGCATGCAGCCCAGCCCAATGAGCGATGTGCAAGTCTGGGTAACCTTGCTCGTTAGCGGTTGATAGGTCAGGGTAGGCAGAAATCCTGCTTGTCCAAGTGTCAGCCAAGGCTTTTAGCCGACCACTTTTTAAATGGGGGATGGCAACAATGCTTGCCTCTGACGTCGCGTCAACCTGTTTGCTCAAAACAGCTGTGATGGACTCAGAGCCGCTTTTATAAGGGATGATGTCGAGCTTGGCACCGTAGTTCGTTTGTAAAACGCCGGCCACAAAATGCGGGGTGCTACCTGTACCAGCAGTCGCCCAAGTAAAGCCGTTGTCTTTTTTAGAGGCCTCAATAAACTCTTTCAGTGTGTTGTAGGGCGAAGCTGAGTTGACCAGAACGACGGAAGGCGCAAGGCCGATCATGACCACGGGCACCAACGCTTCATCTTTGTAAGGCATCGTTTTTTTAATCATGCTGTTCGAGATGACCCCAGCCGCACTGATCAGAAACGTGTACCCGTCGGGTGCACTGCGTGCTACGGCATCTGCACCGATGGTGGTGCCACCGCCAGGTCTGTTTTCAACAATGATGGGTTGACCCAGTTCTTCAGAGGCCCCTTTGGCAGCCGCACGACCGAGTAAGTCGTTGGCACCACCGGCTGAAAACGGCACCACGAACTTGATCGGCTTATTAGGCCAAGGGCTTTCAGCCAGTGCTGAGAGTGAGGCAACGCTCATCAGAAGCCCTGCCAACACAGAAGACATCTGCTTTTGAAAATGACTGTTCATATATGATTGTGTTTTCGTAGACGAACACCGTCGCAGCTTGATTGTTTGATGCAACGAAATTGGTCGGGTTTTAAGTAGATTCAACATCATAAGCCTAAAAGGATATCCGTGAAACTCATCACTGCTGCCACTGCCCCTCCCGCGGGCGGTCATTACGCTCATGCGGTCGAATCCAATGGCTTGGTTTTTGTGTCGGGGGTGTTGCCGGGCAAGCTCGCTGAGGGCATGGTTGATAGTTTTGAGCGACAGACGCGCAGGGCGCTTGGGCATTGCTTGGCCATCCTCAACGAAGCTGGGTGCTCCTTTGAGCAGGTGGTGCAAACAACGGTTTATATCGTCGGTGTGGCCTACTGGGCTGAATTCAATATGATTTATCAGGAAGTGTTTGGCCAGCATCGGCCGGCCCGTGCTGTTGTGCCCGTGCCAGAGTTGCACCATGGGTTTCTGATCGAGATTCAGATGGTGGCCGAGGTGCCAGATAAGATAGTATCGACCGGCTAATACAACCTTGAAAATGATCGTCAACGAACCGAGGGACGCGCGATGTTAACTATCTGGGGCCGTAAAAATTCAATCAATGTACAGAAAGTGCTCTGGGTCTGCGACGAGCTGGGGTTGATGTTCGAACGCATCGACGCGGGGTTAACTTTCGGTGTCAATAACACCCCAGCCTACAAAGCGATGAATCCCAACGGTTTGGTGCCCGTTCTGAAAGAGGGCGACTTCGTCCTTTGGGAGTCGCACGCCATCGTTCGCTACCTGTCGCGAAAACACAGCTTGGGTGGCTTATGTCCAGAAAACCTGCAAGTCGCAGCCGATGCTGATCGTTGGATGGATTGGTTCGCAACAACCATGTGGATCAATTTGCGCCCTGTTTTCTGGGGACTGGTGAGAACGCCCCCAGAGAAGCGTGACCTGCAAGCGATTGAGCGAGCGACGGTTGTGCTGACAGGCAATTTCGAGGTGCTTGATGCGCAACTGTCCAAGCATCGGTATGTCGCAGGAAACGAGTTTACGATGGGCGACGTCCCAGTCGCTGTTGGGGCATTTCGCTGGTACAACCTACCGATCAACCGACCTGTCTTGCCAAATCTTGACCGGTGGTACGCACTGATTAGTCAACGACCCGCCTTTCAAACATGGTGCATGGATCCGCTGACTTGATGCGAAAACAGGGCCAACGGGGCTCATTGACCGAGAAATCAAAAAACTCACTATAATAAGAATAGTTATCATTAACTGTTGCTTCCACGTTTAAACGGTCTTGCACCCAAGTGCCAATATGCTCAACAAGCAGTTTTTGCACCAGATCCCGATTGGTCAATTAGCTCGAATCGTTTCAGTTCACTTTGACGATAAGATGCCAGACTGCGCGCGTCAGTTGGGTGAGTTGGGGTTTTTGCCAGATGAGACGATTGTGATGTTGCGTCGCACGATGCCCGGTGCAGACCCTTTAGTCGTGCGGATTGGCGTTTCAACGTTCGCCTTGCGTCAGGCAGAAGCCGCATGTGTCGAGGTCACTTTAGTTGCTGACGCCGAGACCGATAGTGTCACAAGCATTCAATGATGCGCGAAGAAAAAATTCATTTCCATCCCTCAGGTCCGCTGATCGCATTGGTGGGTAATCCTAACTGCGGTAAAACCGCGCTGTTTAACCGACTGACGGGTAGTTTTCAAAAAGTTGCCAATTACGTTGGGGTGACGGTTGAACGCAAAGAGGGTCGGCTGGTGACCTCAAGTCACGTTGCGCTGCGCATTCTGGATTTACCTGGCACCTATAGCCTCTACCCCCGGTCGCTCGACGAGCGCGTGACCTGCGACGTGCTCGCTGGCCGCGCCCAAGGTGAGAAGCGCCCAGACCTTGCGATTTGTGTTGTTGACGCGACGAATCTGCGTCGAAGTTTGCGCTTAGTGCTCGCTGTGCAGCGGCAGGGCTTGCCATGCATGGTCGCGCTCAACATGTCGGATGAAGCCCGAGCGAGGGGCATTCAGATCGACGAGCAAGCGCTCTCAGTTGCCCTGGGGATGCCAGTGGTCTCTACGGTGGCAACGGCTGTGAATGGGGATAAAGCGCTACGCGAGTTGTTAGATGATACTGGCATCTTGCAATTGAAAGCAGTCGCTCAGACGTCCGATGAGCCCAGCGAACAACAGACCCAAGCTGACCATGAGAAAGTTCAGACAATTCTGCGTGAACTCAATCTGGATCAGCTGGTCCCAGACCTTCAAACTGAACGGTTGGATCGCTTCTTATTGCACCCGGTGATTGGCCCGATCACCCTAGTCGTGCTGCTGTTTATGATTTTCCAGGCGATGTTCAGTTGGGCCCAATGGCCGATGGATTTCATCAAGGATTGTGCCGATAACTTGGCCTTATTCGTGGGTGACTTATTGCCTGACAATTGGTTAAGAAGTTTGATCGTTGATGGGGTCATCAAGGGGGCTGGATCGGTCATTGTTTTTCTCCCACAGATTTTGATTTTGTTTGCGTTTATTTTGTTGCTGGAAGAATCCGGCTACCTGCCCCGAGCGGCTTATCTGCTTGATCGATTAATGGGCTCAGTGGGTTTATCCGGCCGATCATTTATCCCTTTGTTGTCCAGTTTTGCCTGCGCGATTCCCGGCATTATCGCGACGCGGACGATTCCCAATCAGCGCGACCGGCTTGTCACGATGTTGATTGCCCCGCTCATGACGTGTTCAGCTCGTCTTCCCGTCTACGCGCTATTGATTAGTGCTTTCATCCCTAAACAAACCATCGGTGGGGTGTTCGAGCTGCAGGGGGTGGTCATTTTTATTTTGTACTTTGCAGGTATTTTGGGTGCGATGGGGGTGGCCTGGGTTCTGAAGCGTTTCACTGCGTCAGGCCGACAGATTCGACCCCTCATGATGGAGCTCCCGCCTTATCGAATGCCCGTGATACGTAATATCGTGATTGGGTTGTGGCAACGCACTCGTCTATTTATGAGTCGCGTGGGGGGGGTCATCATGGTACTGACGTTGACCCTATGGTTTTTAGCCAGTTTCCCCGGTGCCCCTGAGGGCGCGACAGGCCCCGCCATCGAGTACAGCATTGCCGGCATGATTGGTCATGCGCTGGCTTTCGTGCTCGCACCGATTGGGTTTAACTGGCAGATCTCGATTGCGTTAGTGCCGGGTTTGGCGGCTCGAGAAGTGGCGATCAGTTCGCTGGGGACGGTATACGCCCTATCTTCTGCTGGTGAAGTTGCCGACTCGCTTGCCCCGGTGATTGCGCAACAATGGAGCCTTCCCACCGCACTGTCGTTGCTTGCTTGGTACGTCTTTGCCCCACAATGCTTATCAACGATCGCGACGATTCGTCGAGAGAGCGGTACCTGGCAATTGCCGACTTTGGTACTTGTCTATCTCTTCGCGTTGGCTTATTTTGCGTCGTTTATTACCTTTCGCGTGGCAACCGCGCTTCTTTAACGCAAACTGGCAAATTGACGGGCATGCAAGACGTTGTCGTTTATATCCGCAGTATGGTGTTTCTGGGTACCCAGATTGTTGCCTTTCCCTTGCTGTATCAAATTAAGCAATTTTGGCCCGATTGCCATTTACGTGTGGTCGGGCAAGATGATCTGGCAAAACACTACGAATCCTTACCTTGGGTAGATGAGTATGTCAGAGCCAATCGGCTGAAACAAAATTATCGCGCCCTGGGGCGCAAACCAGATCTGGTAATTGCCTTGCATTTTGCAAGCGAACAATTCTCACTGGTCAGCCTAGTTAAAGGCGTTAAAGTCAGAGTGGGTTTTCGCAACGGTCGAATATCCGATATCTTCTGGACGCACACCTATAAGAAAGACTATTCAGAATATATGGGGGCGGCGAATCTAAAGCTTCTGGCAGCGTATCGCCCATTTGATATTGCTGTGGCAGCGAGAGCCTGTGTCGCTGCGATCGCTGAGCAAAGAGACCAAACCCCTGAGGCTGCAGATGTCGTTTTTATGCCCGGTGGAGGCGCGGGTGAGTACAAACGTTGGCCCGTCGAACGTTATGTTGAACTGGCAGATAAGCTGCGGCAGCGCATGGGTAACGACACAAGATTTTGCTTCGTGCTTGGGCCCGATGAACAGCTAGAATCTGACTGGTTGCAGCGATTAAACCGCGATGACTTTGTGCTGCTTGCGAACCGGCCCTTGCCAGAGCTCGCCTGGCTCGCGCTTCAGGCTAGATTGATTGTTGCGAACGACTGTGGCCCGTGTCACTACGGGCAATTCGCAGGCGTGCCCTACGTGGGTGTGTTTCATGAGCCCAACCCTGAATGGTTTTGGCAACGGGACAACACCGCCGACGTCGTCCCCAAGATGGCTAACCGAGACATTAAATCAATCGATTCATCAGATGTCTTTGATGCAGTGGTCAAGTTGCTGTTTTAACAGTATCGTATCGGGGTTGCGTAGGTGCTCGTCGGCGTGAGTGGTTGTCGATGCCCACCGGCGCTGCTCAATTAAAAACAACCGCCGGCTGATTCAAGACCGAGCGGGCAAACGAGACAGGCAACGAGATGACAAATCCAACAGACCCGACGCATCGGGCAATCACGCCCCTAGGTTTTACATTGACTGACAGTGTGGCGCACGCAGTGGTTAAAGCGTTGAAGCGACACGGGGTGCAACTCACCTTTGGGCAAAGCCTGCCCACGATGATTCATCTGGCTGCAGAGCAAGCTGGGCTCAAGCAAATTGTTTACCGCACTGAGAACGCCGGCGGATACATGGCAGATGCCTACGCAAGGTTGACCAACAGGCCGGCTGTCGTGACTGCACAGAACGGGCCCGCCGCAACCCTCTTGGTCGCGCCGCTCGCAGAGGCATTGAAGGTGTCGGTGCCCGTGATTGCCTTAGTGCAAGACGTGGCACGGCATCAGACCGATAAGAATGCCTTCCAAGATCTCGATCATCTCGGTTTATTTACGGCGGTGACGAAGTGGGTACGGCGAGTCACAGAGGCGAGTCGAATCGATGACTATATTGATCAGGCATTTGCCGTCGCCTGCTCTGGTCGGCCCGGCCCTGTTGTGTTGCTGTTTCCAGCTGATTTGTTGACCGAAGCTGCAGCGCCCGGCAGACGTGCAGCCAATCTAGGCTATTTTCCGCTGGATCCAACTGTCGCATCGCCGAACAGCATTGCTCAGGCAGCGAAGTTGCTCGCGTCGGCAGAACGTCCGTTGGTGATCGCAGGCGGTGGGGTGCATTTGTCGCAAGCCCACTTCGCCTTAACGCGCTTAATGGATGAAGTGCATTTGCCCGTTGCGACGACCGTGATGGGCAAAGGGACTGTGGACGAACATCACCCGCTGTCAGTTGGTGTGGTTGGATATTTCATGGGGCCAGAGAGCGCCAGCCGCTATCAACGTCAGCTGGTGAGAGATGCTGATGTGATCTTGCTGATCGGTAATCGAACGAATCAGAATGGCACAGACTCTTGGCAGTTGTATCCCGAGACAGCGCAATATATCCATCTCGATGTGGACGGCACTGAAGTGGGGCGAACTTATGAGGCCCTGAGATTGATAGGTGATGCCAGATTGACGCTTGAGGCGTTAATGGCCGCTGTTCTAAAGCTTGATTTAAGTAAACGCGCTAATAAAAGAGCCGAGACCGAATCACGAATACAGAACGCACGGCGTCAATATCTGCTCGAATCGAGCTCGGTGCGTGAAGACGACCACCAACCCATCAGACCAGAGCGTGTCATGCATGAGTTACAGCAACGGCTCAATCCCGCGTCGATCGTCGTGGCTGACGCGAGCTATTCGTCAATCTGGGTGGCGAATGGCTTGCGCTCATTGCGCAGTGGCATGCGCTTTATCACGCCTCGCGGGCTGGCCGGACTGGGGTGGGGGTTCCCCATGGCCTTGGGGGCAAAGGTGGCGAAGCCGCAAAGTGAGATTTATTGTGTGGTCGGCGATGGGGGGTTTGGGCATGTTTGGTCTGAGCTTGAAACCGCTCATCGCTTGGGTCTCAAGGTCATCCTGTTTGTCTTGAATAATGGCATTCTTGGATATCAAAAGCATGCTGAGAACGTCAAGTTTGGCGCGCACACCTCGGCTGTGCATTTCGCCAGCGTTGATCACGCTGCCATCGCCCGTAGCTGTGGTTGCAATGGCGTGAGGGTCAGCGATCCTGCTCAGATTGGCCAAGCCATTGACGCGGCGCGTCAGGCTGCGGCTACGACGCTCATCGAGATCATGACGGATCCCAACGCTTTCCCACCCATCACTGGGTATACCCCTGAGGCCGTCTGATGGATAAAAAAATTGCTTTGGTGACAGGTGCTGCAAAGGGCATCGGTTTGGCGACGACGCGCGCACTGGTGAGCGCGGGCAGGTTTGTGGTGATGGTTGATCGTGGCCCAATCGATACGCAAGCGCTTGAGCTTTCTGACAATCAGGTTCTGGCGTTTCAGGGCGACGTAACAGACCAAGATTTTCTGGCGAGACTGCATGAGCAAGTCAATGCTTCTCTGGGCAGGGTATCGATTCTGGTGAACAATGCAGGGGTGTCGCCCAAACGGGCCGACGGTCGCTCACATGGCGTCATGGATTTGCCCTTGAGCGAATGGAATCATGTGCTCAACGTCAATCTGACGTCCATCCTATTGATCTCTCAGTTGTTCTTAAAGGATATGCAAGCGTTAGGTTTCGGTCGGATCGTGAACGTATCGTCTCAAGCCGGGCGTACCCGCTCAATTGTTGCCGGACCAAGCTATATGGCGTCGAAAGCGGGCTTGCTTGGCCTGACCCGGGCAATCGCGTCAGAGATGGGGGCTTTTGGCATTACCGCAAATTGTGTCGCACCTGGCCGGATTCTGACTGAGATGGCCATGCAGGCAGGTGCTGAGGTGAATCGCCAATATGCTGAGCAAATTCCAGTCAAACGAATCGGTACGCCCGACGAAGTAGGGGCGGCTATTGCGTTTCTTAGTGCTGAGACGAGTGGTTTTATCAATGGCGCCACCCTGGATATCAATGGCGGCTTCTTCATGATCTGATATCCGGTTGTGATTCCAGAAAAAAAATGCTATAGTCTTGTGCTTTGCAGCGCCCGTAGCTCAGTTGGATAGAGTACTTGGCTACGAACCAAGGGGTCGTGGGTTCGAATCCTGCCGGGCGCACCAATACAGCTAGTGAATATAAGCCACTCTTGACAGAGTGGCTTATTTTTTTCAAAGCGTCTTGTTTGTCGCACACTTGGCGTGATGTATTTTTACGCGTTGATCATGGCCCAGAGAGCCAGCAATCCAGCCTCACTCAAGACACCGTTTTTCATAAAAAATCACTAAGAATTATTAAATATTGTAAATATTGATAACGATCAGTGCACGAGTTTCAGCATAGACTTTTCTTAAAAAATACTTGGTAGATGGCCTGCTAACTGGCTAAAACACAGGGTTTGCTCGCCAATTGAAAAAAAATTATCCGGCGTTGCTGACGTTTTTGGTGTCATGTGACTGTAGGGTGCTTCGTATAGAATAGTTGCCACATGAATAATGTTTGCTGATGCAATGTCATTGGCGACAACTAATTACAAGGCTCATCAATGAAATCAAGGATCGGTATTTCGGTGGCTGTCGTGCTCGTCGCGGCTGTCGCAGCTTGGGTTGGCGGGGGCATGTACGCTCAAAAAACATACCAAACGCAGGTTAAGGCCACGACAGACAAGATGTCTGCCAATCCTGTGCTGGCGGTGAAAGATGTCAAGCAAGATAGCGGGTTCTTGACCAGCTCTGGTGAGTTCACGATTGTGATCCACGATCCAAGTACCACCACGAGCTTCACTTTGGCCGCCCAATACAAAGCTTCACACTACCTGTTACCTGGGTCGATCACGCAGGTTACTTGGTTGATTAAACCTGCAGGCGATAATGCAAAAGAAATAGCCAATATGTTTGGTGATAATGCCCGCATGGATGGCGTCGCCACGATGGGTTACGACCGCCAGATGAGCTCAACCATTTCTATCCCGACGCTTGCGGCCAAAGAGGACGGCAGTTCGTTTCAGTTTGGCCCCGTCCGTGGCAGCATATCAGGTGGGGCTAAAGCATTACGCGCTGATATTCAAGTTGAACGTATGATGTTCAAACAGGAAGATGAGTCAGCAGATCTCAAGAACTTGAAGTATCAGATCAACATTACTGATCTTGACGCAGGTCTCTACAACGGCCAGATGACCGTTGACGAAATCAGTACCAAAGATGCAGCCGTCTCTGGTATCGCGATCAAGGTGGCATCGACTGCCCATGACGACCGTATTGATCTCACCATGTCTCCTTCAGTAAAGAGCTTTGCATATGAAGGATTGACGGTGACGGATGCGTCTTTCGATTTTGTATACAAAGACCTTGATGCCAAGAGCATTCAGACCATTTCGCGCATTCTGAACAACTCAGACCTCACCAACCTGACTGCTAACGAGAAGCAAGAGGTGCAAACAGCGGTGCGCAACTTGTTCTATCAAGGTTTCTCTGTTGGTATTTCCAAGCTGACGGCGACTTCTAAACAGGGCAGTGTTGACGGTAGTGTTTCAGTTGAGTTGAAAAAAAGTGCAACCACCACACCAGCAGATTTCAACTTAGTGAAGTTAGTTCGTTCATCGGGGCAGGTGGTGGTTAAGAATTTGGATCCTCAGTACAAAGGGATTGCCTTGTTGTCAGGGATGGCTTCAGAAACACCAGATGGTATTAAGGCTGGCTATGAGCTCACCGATGGCAAAGTCGCTTTCAACGGTCAAACCGTCGATGTAGCTGAAGAGTTTGCTGCCGCTCAAGAAGTGATGATCCGGATTTTGACAGAAAACCTCTTTGACTAAGTCGCCAGGGATGGGGAGTAGCAGTGTCGAATCCTATCCCTTGGTCTTCGTCTTTACAGATACTTGAGCAAAGGTTTGGTGATCGTGTTGCGGTCACCAATGGGGCTGATCGCTCGATCAGCTACACTCAGCTCAACCGGTATGCCCATCAGCTTGCGAACTACCTCATCCGTGTTGGGGTGACTTCGGGTCAATCCATTGCAGTGCTTTTGCCTAACAGTTGTGAGGCGGTCTGGGTGTCTTACGGCATTCGTCTGCTTGGCGCCTGTGAGACCCCTCTTGCATTTCACAGTACCGCTGAAGAACTGGCATGGTTCGCCAACGTTGCCCAATTTACCTGGGTGATTGCGACTGATGATAAAGAGGCCATGTTGGTTGCCTTGGGCTTTAAGGTGATAAAGCCTCAGCAGATTCTCGCCAGGTTAGGGCCGGATGTTCCTCGCCAGTTGCCTCCTGTTGAGGCAAATGCGTGGGGTCGATTGATCTTTACGTCCGGCACGACGGGTAAACCTAAAGGTGTTTTTTACACACACGGTGCGCGATGCGTGGGCGAACAACTACAAAAGGTGACGTTGCCGTTTACACCCCAACCGGGCGAGCGTATTGTCCTCATGACACCGTTTATCCATGGCGCGTCGCTGTTAACGTACGCTTGGTGTGATTTGGGTGGCGAAGTAGTGTTGTTACAGGGGGTCGATCTCGTTCGCCTGTCAACGCTCTTGAAAGAACACCAAGTAAGCGCAATCTTTGCGCCGCCAACCGTGTTGGCAAAAATGGTGACAGCGTTTGACGGGCAAACGTTTGAGGGGGTCAAGTGTATTTTCACTGGCACCCAGCCATTGATTGCGACGCTCTATCAGCGAGCCTGTGCCATGTTTGGGCCAGTTGTGCGCATTACCTACGGCAAATCTGAGTGCATCAATCCAATTACGGTACTCGATGCCGCAAGCACACACGCGCTTTTTACCGCTTCGGACCGAGCACCGGTTGGCGCCTGTGTCGGATGGCCAGCACCAGGTGTTGAAATCCGCATCGGCGAGCCAGCCGATGTGGGCGAGGGTCGAGAAATCACTGACGGTGAGATTTTTTTGCGCGCACCTCAAATGTCCTCAATGCTTATTTCTGCCGAGGGCTTGATCCCGCACGGGCCAGAGGGCTGGCATGCAACGGGTGATCTTGGTTTTTTTGATCACCAGGGTCGTCTCGTCCTCACCGGTCGAATGGCAGACGTGATTAAAACCGGTGGCTATCGAGTCAATCCCGATGAGATCGAGGCCTTGTTGTCCGGTGCGGTGTTGAGTGGGCAAATTTGTGTCACGTCGTTGCCGTCTGATTATTGGGGAGAGATCATGATTGCGGTGGGTGAACATACCCAAGACGGCTGGGTGCGAGCTTGCCAAGCGCGGGTCGCTGAATTGTCCAAATACAAGCAACCGAGGTTGTATCTTGAGCTCCCTGAGTTGCCACGTAATCCACAGGGTAAAATCAGCCGGCGCTTAGTGCGCGCTGCCGTGCTCCGCCGATATCAACTGACGGACGGGGCCTACCCCGCCCTTGAGGTCATCGGCTAGCGTTTACACTGCGACAGATATGTCGACACTGAATCTGCGCGTGTTGTCGGTGATTCCCCCGATGACGCAACTCAATACCCCTTATCCGTCAACCGCTTACCTGACGGGTTTTTTGCGTTCTCGCGATGTTCACGCTGTGCAAGAAGATCTTGCGTTGGCGTTGGTCTTAACGTTGCTCTCTAGTCATGGCCTGCAAAAGATTGGCCAATGTGTCGATGCCATCGCTGTTGACAAGCAAACGATCTCTGTCCGGTTTTTTACGGAGCAGCGGCAACAATATGTGAATACTATTGATCGCGTCATTGCCTTTCTGCAAGGTAAAGACCCGACTTTGGCACATCGCATCATGAGTCGCCATTATTTGCCTGAGGGGCCTCGTTTCGCAACGCTCGATGTCTATGTAGACGAAGAAGGCGGCGATCCACTCGGTTGGGCATTCGGTGCGTTAGGGCTGCACGACCGAGCCAAGCACTTGGCGACGCTTTATCTCAATGATCTCGCCGATGTCATTCGGGATGCCGTTGATCATCGATTTGAGTTTGTGCGCTATGCCGAGTCGATCGCCGCGAGTCAGGCAAGCTTCGATCCACTGGCGCAAGCCTTGTCCGAGGCAAAGAATCTCGTTGATGAGATTCTGGTTGAGTTGACACTCGCGGCTGTCGCTAAGCATCAGCCGAGCATCGTGTTGCTTTCGGTGCCATTTCCCGGGTCAGTCTATGGTGCCTTTCGGATTGCACAGGCGATCAAGATGCAGTACCCCGAGATGGTCACTTTGCTGGGTGGTGGGTTCGTGAATACCGAGTTACGTGAGCTCAGAGATCCCCGTGTTTTTGATTATTTTGATTACGTCACGCTAGATGCGGGCGAACGGCCGTTGTTAGCGCTATTTGAGTTTTTGGCGGGTAAACGTTCAAAACAAAGGCTGGTCAGGACTTTTCTGCGCGAGATCGATGCCACGACAGGTCAACCTTTCGTGAAATATGTCAATTTTGTCGAGCCCGATGTCCCCTTTGAAGAAGTCGGGACACCAACCTGGGATGGTTTGCCGCTCGATAAATATTTGTCTTTGTTGGACATGCTCAATCCCATGAACCGTCTTTGGAGTGATGGGCGCTGGAACAAATTGACGGTTGCGCACGGGTGCTACTGGAAGAAATGCAGTTTTTGTGACGTGAGCTTGGATTACATTGGCCGTTATGAAGCCGCGTCAGCCACGGTCTTGGTTGATCGGATTGACACCATCGTGGCAGAAACAGGCCAGACGGGGTTTCATTTTGTTGACGAGGCGGCACCGCCGAAATCACTGAAAGCGTTGGCAACTGAGCTCATCGCGCGCGACACAAACATCTCGTGGTGGGGCAATATTCGGTTTGAAAAAACGTTTACACCCGAGTTATGCGAGCTACTCGCTGACAGTGGCTGTATCGCGGTTTCTGGTGGTCTAGAGGTCGCCTCTGATCGCTTGCTTAAGCTCATGAAAAAGGGCGTCTCCGTCGATCAGGTTGCCCGAGTGACCCGAGCGTTTACCGATGCGGGTGTCATGGTTCATGCTTACTTGATGTACGGGTTTCCGACCCAGACCGTGCAGGATACGGTAGACGCGCTTGAATACGTGAGACAGCTGTTTGCCAACGGCTGTATTCAAAGTGGGTTTTTTCATCGCTTTACCTGCACCGTACATTCACCTGTTGGGTTGCACCCCCACGAATACGGCGTTGAACTGATTGCCTTGCCCGTCACGACATTCGCAAAAAATGACATTGGCTTTATTGATCCAACTGGCGTTGATCATGCCGTACTCGGTCTTGGGTTGAAAAAAGCCATTTACAACTTCATGCATGGAATTGGCTTGGATGAAGATGTTCGTTCTTGGTTTGACGTCAAAGTGCCGCGCACGACGGTCGCCCGCGACCGGATTGAGCGAGCGCTTAGACAAAGTTAAGTAATACTTTAATTAAGAAGAATTTAAGCTTAAAATATAAAGTATTACTTAATAAATTGGCTGAATTTGTGACCCGTTTGCTTTGTCTCTACAATGCGTCGTTTTAATCTCGATTAGATAAGTAACGTAAAAAGTAGCAAATGGCTGATCACAAAAAATATTCACTGGCATATTTAAAATTCCTCAATCTCATTCAAGCCATTAAAGAAATGCCAGCTTTCGGGTCAATTGATCCGGTCGAAGAGCGTTTGCTGAATATGCTTGCCGGTGTCTGGCATGCAGGCAAAAAAATCACAGTGCTCGAAGCGATGAATTTGTCGCCAGATATCTCAACCACGACAGCTCACCGTCGTCTCAAGACACTGAGGTCGAAAGGTCTGATCGCATTGAATACCGACGATATCGATAATCGAGTCAAATATGTGGTCGGTACTGCCCTTAGCGAAAAATATTTCGCCTCTTTGGGGCAAGCCATGGCCCGTGCGCAACAAGTGAGAAAATGACTCCAGAGTCTGATGACTCATACCGATCGTCCCGCTGGTGGGATAACGTTCTATACGTTGGTGTAGCAGCCACTGCTTGGGTGGTTGTTTTTGATCTCAATCGTTTGCTGTTTCAAGCGGGTCAAGTCAATTCGCATATCGACTGGGTTTTTTTACCCGCAGCGATTCGTGTGTTGTCAGTGCTTGTGCTTGGTTGGCCCGCTGTGATTGGTTTGTTTATCGGTGCCTCAATGACGGGCAGCTTTCAAACCTGGGGGGAGTATGAAGACGATCTGGTTATCATTGTCTTGTCTTCAATTGGTCCATGGATATCAGTGAAGTTCTGCACGAATTGGTTGAATTTGCCCCATGATCTGAAGGGATTAAAGCCAAGACAGCTCTCGTTGTTTGCGCTGTCTGGGGCTTTTTTGAATTCGGTCCCGCAAAATATCTATTTTTATATTTCCGGTGAAACCAGAACCTTGTTTTCCGGTTTGATCCCCATGTTCACCGGCGATCTGGTCGGGACTTTCATCATGCTATGGGTCACGAGTGTTGCGTTGCGATTCGTTTTGCGCACCCAAACGTGATGCCTGTCAGCCAGAATCAAGGTTGAAGCGTCAGTCATTATTGATCGATGGTGATGTGAGCGTCCTCGATCACTTTTTTCCAAGCAGCCGTGTCTGTCGCCATTTTTTCAGTACAGTTTTCGGGCGTGCCACCGCCCGCGTCAAAGCCGAGCTTTTGCAACTGGGCAAGCACGACCTCATCTTTTAACGTTTGATTTAGTGCGGTATTTAGCTTGTCAACGATTGGCCTTGGCATACCAGCTGGGCCAAATACCCCAAACCAGGTGAGAGATTCGTAGCTTGGTAGTGTTGCGATAATCGAGGGTACATTCGGTAACGCTGAAGAAGGGGTTGGAGACGTCACTGCTAGCGCTCTGACCTTGCCGTCATGAACATGAGGTGCCCCAGACGAGATACTGTCGAACATGAGGTCGATCCGCCCAGCGATCAAATCAGGTATCGCCAGTGCTGTACCCTTATAAGGTACATGCGTCAGCTCAATACCTGCCACCGAAGCAAAGCGCGCAGCCGACAGATGCGGGATCCCACCGCTGCCAGCAGAACTGTAATTTAGTTTGCCCGGATTTTTTTTCGCATAATCGATGAGTTCTTGAACGGTCTGGTAGGGGGCGCTCATCGGCACAACCAGCAACTGAGGCGATGAAGCTAAATAAATAATGGGCGTGAAATCTTTGGTGGGTGAGTAGGGAATGGCAGGGTTCAGCAGCGGCCCAATCGAGTGTGTGCTGGATGTGGTCATTACAATGGTGTAGCCGTCTGGCGCCGAGTGCGCGGCCAAATCAGACCCGATGACGCCAGCGGCACCAGCTCTGTTTTCAGCCACAACAGGTTGACCGATGACCACACTCAAGCGCTGAGCAACAACGCGCGCAATGATGTCTGTTGCCCCACCGGGTGGGAAGGGAACGATCAGCTTGATGGGTTTAGCCGGGTAAGTGCCGACCGCTTGGCACACGTTGCCAATCAATGCCAAGAGGCTCAATGCGAATACGTTTAAAAGTTTCATTGCAATTACTCTAACGATGAGGAATAAGATTGATTGTGCAGACGTTCAGCAAGTTCAGTCGAGACTTCGACGGGCATATCGAGTAGCCAGAAAGACAGACCTTTTCCGTGCGTATCCAGGTTCAGCGCGTCATTCACACCGCCATCAAGCACACCTTCGAGCACAAAATTCAAAGATGCGAGTTTTGGTAATACATAGCGCGTGACGTTGCGCGGATGCCGATGCCCAAACCAAGCTGCAACTGCGGTCTCAGTGACTTGCGCCAGCAATACTTGAAAGCACTCATGATCCCATGCAATCACACTGATATTAGACGTATTGCCTTTGTCGCCGGCTCGCCCGTGAGCTAAGTGATAAAGCGGCACTTGAACAGTCGTTTGCGTCAGCGTCATGCTTGATGTTCCTGCGCTAGGTGCCAGCCAGCATCGACGAACTCGCGAGGGATCGTGCACGACAAAGTATCCAGCCGAGGTTTGAGTGAAGAACGAACGCCTCCGCCGCCAGCAGGGCCGCAGCAATATAGTGACAACACCTCTCGCGATACCCTTTCAGCAATTTCTTTTCGCATGTGTACCCCAGCCACCCGCAGGCGGACATCCGTTGCAGGCATCGACAGCCCACGAGCGGCTAATTCACCCGCGTCGTCGCCAAAGATACTCATGGCCCCGATGATGTCGATGCGCAGTTTCAACAAATGACCGATCCGTTTGCGAACCGTTGCACCGGCTAATAGCGCACGCTCTTTCGCTTTAAAACCAGCGTAAGAGATTTCAGCCTCGCAAATCCAGCCGTTGTCGTAACAGATGTTCACTTTTAACTCTGCTGGCCGCTCATGACCTGTCACGCCTTCGATTTGGACACGATCAATACCCGTTTCAGTCACGCTCGCGTTGCTGATGTCGGCAGTGACATCGGGCGTTAAATATTTTGCTGGATCATGTACTTCATAGAGCAATTGCTCTTTGGCGGTTCGTTGATCAACTCGGCCACCTGTGTGAGCAGCTTTAAAGACTGAAAAATTGCCGGCTTGGTCGATTTCGGCAATCGGAAATCCAAGGCAATCCATCCCTTCGACGGGTTTCTGCCCTGGGATACAAAAATATCCCCCTGAGACCTGAGTGCCACATTCGAGCATGTGTCCCGCCATTGTCCCGCAGCCTAATCGGTGCCAATCGTCCATCGGCCAGTCAAAGTGAGCCAAAGCAGCGCCCAGTGCCAAGGAGGGGTCTGACACGCGACCCGTCACGACCACGTCTGCGCCGTCTTGCAGGGCCTCACGGATTTGTTGAGCACCCAAATAGGCATTGGCACTCACGACGCGCGCTGGGTCGATAGACGAGCCTAAGCGTTGAAGAAGGTACTCGATTTGATCCGGCTGATTGAGGTCATCACCGTGCACGACGGCGATCCGCGGTGTCCTGAGGCTTTGCGCCTTTGCTAGTGCAAAAATTCGTTGAGCGGCGGCTTGCGGGTTGGCCGCACCAAAATTACTGACGATCTTGATCGAGTGCTCAATGCAACGAGCAAGTACGGGGCTGACCAGATCATCTAAAAGCGGTTCATAACCAGCCAGAGGGTTCTTTCGCTTTTCGATTTGAGCCAAAGCAAGGGTTCGTTCAGCTAGCGTCTCAAACGTCAGAACGCCTCCGCCCAATGCAATCAAGGTGTCTACGACGGGGCCTGTGCCGTCAGTCCGGTCTCCCGAAAAACCCGTTGCACAGCCAATAAATAGGTTTTTTATCGTCAAGACTTAGCTCACCACGTTGATCGGATGCCCGTGCTTGAAAGCCTCCAGATTAGCCAAAATCCCTTGCTTCAAATTGTTAACACCGCTTTCACTGGCCCACGTGACGTGAGGGGTAACAATCAAGTTGTCTTGATCGTACTGCATCAGTGCTTGCTTTGCCGAGGGCGGCTCTACGGCGAGTACATCCAAGGCAACTGCGCCCAAATGTTTGCTGGTGAGGCCATCAAGCACGGCTTGCTCGTTAATGAGTGGGCCTCTTGCAGTGTTGATGAGCATGGCGCCTGGCTTCATCTGAGATATTTCTGCGTGGCCAATCATCCCCCGCGTCGCTTCGGTCAATGGACAATGCAAGCTAATGACATCGCTTTGGGTCAGCAGCGTCTCGAACCTCACGTAGCCTTCGCGAATGTCGTGACGACCGCGGTGTTCACCAAAAAGCACACGCATCCCCAAACTTTGCGCCAATCGGCCAACTTCGTTACCGATGGCTCCTTTTCCGAAAATCCCCAAGGTTGCACCGCCGATGTTCAGAATAGGGGCACCGTGAACACAAAATATCGAGGACGTGGGCCAGGCTTTTCTGGCAGTGGTCTGGTAGTAGGCCATGGATCGTCTCAGGGCGAAGATCAACCCGATCACGCCCTCGGCGACGCTTTGCTTTGAATAGCCTGGTACGTTAGAGACCGTAACGCCACGTTCTCGACACGCTTGCATATCGATACAGTCGTAACCAGTCGCGGCGACGCAGACAAAACGCAATTTTGGCAATTTTTCGAGCATTGCAGCGGTGATCTTGACTTTATTCGTGATGCAGATCGTCGCATCTCGCAGTGCGGCGACTGCTGAAGCAGTATCGGACGAAGTCGCTGGGCAATTGGTCCATCCCGTCGCCCATGCAGGCACAGGCAATGGATCGGGTATCGTGTCGCTATCTAAAAATACAATCTGCATGTCAGTCGATGAAGTCAAAAGCCATAGGCTTGGTGGATTGGTTGGGCGGCCATCGTAAAGACCGCCCGGCAACATATCCGCAAGTGCTCAAGGTAGCACGAATTTTGAGTCTTCATGGGAACCTATCCCTCAGATTACACTCAACAATGATGGCTTAATGATGGCGCTAAGCTGTTACTACTGGTTGAACGGGCAACGCAATTTGTTAAAGTTTAGCCCCTGACTCGCGATGATCAACGAAAAGGGTGATCAACTTGGATAGTGATAAACGAAATGCTCAAACTAACCGGGGCACCAGCATGATGCGCGCGGCGTTGTTCACCCTATTCATTTGCAGTGCCGCCAATGCACAGACCTATCAGCTTGCGGGTAAGGTGGTGAAGGTCGCGGATGGCGACACCATCACCTTACTCGTTGATCGTCAACAGCACCGAATTCGCTTGGCAAGCATTGATGCCCCTGAGACCTCGCACGGCAGTGATAAGCCAGGTCAACCTTTTGGTGAAGCAGCAGGCAAGTATCTCGCCACGCTCGTGGCAGGCAAGACGTTGACACTGACTTGTTTCGAGCACGATCTTTACGGCCGCGAAGTGTGTGATGTGCCAGTCGATACGACCACTGCCAATCGTATGCTTGTTCAAAGCGGCTACGCATGGGCGAATCAACAGGGCAATGGCAAGTATCTGAGAGATAAATCTTTGATTGCGTTGCAGTCACAAGCCCAAGCTGCTCGAACGGGCCTCTGGGCTCAACCCAACGCGATCGCCCCTTGGCTCTGGCGGTATCAATGTTGGAAGCAACACCAGTGTTGATGTTCCGACTCGTTCTACTGTGTTGTTTGCTGGTTGGCTGCAGGCCTCATGGCGACGATGCCACATCGCTGGCATCGGGGGCGCCCATTAATAGTCCGCGAGCGCGAGGCGCAGAACGTCTTAATACGCTCTACACAGCTTTTGCCCAACGGTCGCCAAAACATCTGGATCCCGCCAGTTCTTATTCGTCAGATGAAACGCCTTATACCTACAACATCTATGAACCTCTGTACGGCTATCACTATCTGAAACGTCCCTACGAATTAATCCCGCGCGCTGCGCAGGCGATCGCAGAGCCTGTTTTCGTGGGCAAACAGGGTCAGGTGTTGGCCCCAGATGCACCCCTCTCAGCGGTGTCCGAAAGTATTTACGATATCAAAATCCGACCCGGGATTTTGTTTCAACCTCATCCCGCTTTCGCCCGAGATAAAGAGGCGAATTATGTTTACTACCCTGTAGATCAATCAACTTTGAAAGAAAAATTTTCAATTGCAGATTTTGATCAAACGGGGACTCGTGAACTGACAGCCGCTGATTATGTTTACGGTTTGCGCCGACTGGCGAGCCCAAGAGTGGCTTCACCGATTTTTTCTACCCTCGCTCAGCACATTGTCGGTTTTGCGGAGTACGGCGCCCGTTTGCGCGAAATCGACACGGCGTTAAGGAAGGATGTGAGGCCAGGGCAGTTGGATTTACCTTGGTTGGATTTGCGATCCCTTGGCTTTTCCGGGATAGAGGCGCTTGATCCGTATACGCTTCGTATCCGCGTCAAGGGGGTTTATCCTCAGTTCAAATATTGGCTGGCGATGACTTTTGCTGCCCCAATACCCTGGGAGGCCGAGCGGTTCTATCACCAACCTGGGATGGCCAAACACAATTTGTCGTTAAACAGTTGGCCTGTGGGCACAGGTCCCTATTACTTATCCGAGTCGATTCAAGATCGACGTCATGTGTTGAGACGCAATCCAAATTTTCGCAATGAGCCCTATCCATGTGAAGGAGAACCAAGTGACGCTGCGGCCGATCTGCTCAAAGATTGTGGCAAGCCTACGCCTTTCATCGATCAGATTGTGTTCAATATGGAGAAAGAGGCTATCCCTTTGCAAGGCAAGTTTATGCAAGGGTATTACGACATCCCTCAGGTGGATCGAGGGGACTATGGGGTTGCGATGCTGGTGGCAGCCAGCGACTCAGCTGATAAAGCCAGTTTGTATGCTGCTCATGGGCTCAAACTACCCACGACCGTTGAAGCCCAGATGCAGTATTTCGGCTTTAACTGGAAAGACCCTGTCGTCGGCCGAGGCGACACCGCAGAGCAGCAAGAGCGCCATCGCAAACTTCGGCAGGCGTTAAGTATTGCCTTTAACTGGGAGGAATACACGACGATCTTCAAAGACGGTCAAGCGCAGGTTGCGCACGGTCCGATCCCCCCCGGTATTCTGGGATACCAAACCTTGCCCGCAGGCTATAACCCCGTTGTTTATGATCTCATTGACGGTAAACCCGTCCGAAAATCAATCGAAGTGGCAAAAAAAATGTTGGCAGAGGCCGGATACCCTGATGGTCGCGACGCCAAAACAGGTGAACCGCTCGTCTTGCATTTTGATTCAACAAGCAGTGGGGGCGCCAGTCCGCAGCTTGATTGGATGAGACGACAGTTTGGGTTACTGGGTATTCAACTGGATGTACGCGTGACGGATTACAACCGTTTTCAAGAAAAAATGCATCGTGGTGTGGTGCAGATGTATATGTGGGGATGGGATGCCGACTATCCGGATGCAGAAAACTTCTTGTTTCTTTTTTATGGCCCGAATGTAAAGGCTGAAAAGGGCGGTGAAAATGCAAGTAACTATATCAATCCTCAATACGATACCTTGTTTGAAACGATGCGTGATTTGCCAGACGGCCCAGAGAAAGAACAGGTCATTGGCAAGATGATCGAGATTCTGCGAATGGATAGCCCTTGGATGTTCGGTTTTTTTCCGAAATCTGCAGGCGTCTTCCAACAGTGGGTCGGCAATGCCAAACCAACGCAAATGGTTCGCAATACGCTGCAGTATCTGAAAATTGATCCTGAGTTACGACAACAGAAAATTGCGCAATGGAACCCACCTCGGTGGTGGCCGCTTGGTCTGTTGGGGTTGTTGCTCGTGTTGCTCTTCGTGCCAGCGTGGAAAGCACTGCAAAAACAAGACCAGCAAACGGCGTTTGATCGAGTGCAACCATGATTTCCTACCTCATTAGACGCTTACTGTATGGGGTGTTGATTCTGATTGGCGTCAATCTGGTGACGTTTTTGTTATTTTTTGCGGTCAATACGCCTGATGACATGGCACGCTTGTCAATCGGAGGGCAACGCGTCAGCGCAGATGCCATTGAAAAATGGAAAATCGAGCACGGCTACGACAAGCCCCTGTTTGTTAACGCGAAACATGATGGCTTGGCTCGCTACACCGATACGATCTTCTATCAGCGTTCGGTGACCTTGCTGGTTTTTGACTTTGGTGATGCCGACAGTGGGCAGGATATTGGCCGCGCAATTCACGACAGAATGGGCCCTAGTTTGGCCCTCGCTTTGCCGACATTTGTGTTGAGCCTCATGGCCAGCGTCGCCTTTGCGTTGATATTGATATTTTTCAGAACGACGACGCTTGATTTCTGGGGTGTCGTGCTCTGTGTGGTGATGTTGTCGATTTCAAGCTTGTTTTATATCATCGCAGGTCAGTGGTTGTTTTCGAAAGTTTTGCGTCTAGTTCCGTATTCAGGATTTTCGAACGGGCTTGATATCTTCAAGTTTTTGGCGCTACCTGTGGTGGTTGCGATTTGTTCTCGCCTGGGGCCAGAGGCCCGCTTCTATCGAACACTTTTTCTTGAAGAGATTGGCAAGGATTACGTTAGAACCGCTCGTGCAAAAGGGTTGGGCGAGCACGTTATTTTGTTTCGCCACGTGTTGCGAAACGCGATGTTGCCGATACTGACCGGGACAGTATCGGCACTGCCTTTGTTGTTTATGGGCAGTCTGATTTCAGAGTCGTTTTTTGGGATACCTGGTCTGGGCAGCTATACACTTGATGCGATCACCGCTCAAGATTTCTCGATTGTCAGAGCGATGGTTTTTCTTGGGTCTTCGCTCTATATCGTTGGTCTGATTTTGGCAGATGTCTCTTACACATTAGCCGATCCTCGTGTGAGATTTGACCAGTGATGATGCCTAAATTTGTGTTGTTATGGACCGATGCTGCCTTGTTCGCTTTGGTGGTGCTCGTCGGTGTTTATGCGTTGCGTGTATCAAGATCGAGGACACTACGTGCAACTTGGGCACGCGTCGTGCAGCGCGCACCGGCGATGTGTTCTGCTGTGATATTGAGTTTCTTTGTCTTGATTGGATTACTGGACTCCGTTCATTATCAACCCGCCCTAGCGCCCGTGGCAGGTGCTGCCCCAAATGCCACAACCATCTATGCGCCCAAGGTGCTTTCACTGCTTGATGCATTGTTCAGCGATACCTCTTTCGTCAAACCCGAAAAAACCTACTCTCGTCCTTTGGCCTATCTGCAGTTCAACAAGGAGTCGATGCTGGATGTAAATGGTCAACCGGTTAGAGACTTTCCGCGGTTGAAGTTTGGCGGCAGACATCTGCAAGTGCCGAGCTCGCAGTGGGGTGACGACGTCTGGCAACGGCTATTTCTTGGGTTTGGCGGTGGGGCTATCGCCGCCTTTGGGTTATTCAGCGCTTCGTTTTTGATGAAGTCTAAAACGAGCCGATTGCCTTGGCGAGCCATCTTGATCACTTTAACCGTGATTTGCCTGATGTTAGGGATGATCTTCAGTTTGTCTACCGGCTACCATGTGCTTGGCACTGATGGCACTGGTAATGATGTGCTTTGGCAGGCGCTAAAAAGCATTAGAACGGCATGGGTTATTGGCAGTTTGACGACCGCCGCGATGCTGCCTCCCGCATTGATCCTTGGTATTGCATCGGGCTACTTCAAAGGCTGGATTGATGATGCCATCCAATACCTCTACACGATGCTGACGTCGATACCTGGTGTCTTGCTCATTGCGGCGTGCGTTCTGATGATGCAAGTATTCATTGATACCCATGCCACTTCATTTCCTACGGCAGCACAACGCGCGGATATTCGGCTGTTTACTTTGTGCATGATTTTGGGCTTGACCGGCTGGTCCGGGTTATGTCGATTGCTGCGGGCCGAGTCTCTCAAGCTGAGAGAACTTGAGTATGTTCAAGCAGCAAAGGCTTTCGGCATTTCGAACTGGCGCATTATGTTCAGGCATTTGTTGCCTAATGTCATGCACATTGTCTTGATTACCGTCGTCTTAGAGTTCTCAAGCTTGGTGCTTTATGAGGCTGTTTTGTCATACCTCGGGATTGGGGTTGATCCGAGCATGAACTCATTCGGTTCAATGATTGAAAAATCCCGCCTGGAAATGTCACGTGATCCCATGATTTGGTGGAGTCTTGTCGCCGCCTTTGTGTTTATGTTGGCACTGGTGTTGTCGGCCAATTTGTTCTCAGATGGCGTGCGAGATGCCTTCGATCCTAAGTCTCGTCTATTTCGACCAAGGCGCTTTGGCAAAGTGTTAACCAAGGTGAGTTCACAGACAAATACAGCCGAGCCAAGCGCGTCTGACGCGGATGGGTCTGTTTTGTTAACGCTGACGGATCTTGAGGTTGGTATTGATGTGGACGATGGGATACGTTATGCGGTGCGCGCGCTTGCCCTGACGGTTAAGCGCGGTGAGACTTTTGCCCTCGTTGGTGAGTCGGGGTCAGGTAAGAGCGTCACCGCATTTGCGCTGATGCGTTTGTTGCCAGATGCGTTGAAAGTAACAGATGGTCAAATTTTTTTAGAGGGCGAGGATCTTAATCAACTGCCTGAGTCTCGCATGAGATCGGTACGAGGTGCGCGGATTGGGATGATTTTCCAAGAGCCGGGAACCAGTTTGAACCCAGTGATGCGCATTGGCGACCAGATTATCGAACCGATTGAACGGCACACGCCATTGCGTGGAAAGGCAGCGCGAGCGCGGGCAATCCAATGGTTAGACCGTGTTGGCATCCCCGAGGCTGCCGCCAGATTAAGCGATTATCCCTTTCAATTTTCAGGGGGACAAAAGCAACGAATCATGATCGCAATTGCGCTCGCAGCCGAGCCAACTTTGCTGGTGGCAGATGAACCTACAACGGCGCTGGATGTGACTGTCCAGGCGCAAGTGCTCGACTTAATCGGTCAGATTCAACAAGAACTTGGGATGGCAGTTTTGCTCATTACCCATGATCTTGCGGTGGTGCGGGGGGTGGCCGATACAGTCGCACTGATGCGTAACGGTCAAATGGTTGAAACGGCCTCTGCGGATGATTTCTTCAAAACACCGAAGCATCCCTATGCCAGGGAATTATTCGATGCTATCCCCACCTTTTCAAAACGCGGCAGACCCTTGTCACGATTGGTTTCATCTTCTGAGTGCCAAGCTGCAAGAGAGAGTCAACCCACCGATTGGTCCCATCGCCAAGAAGTTGTGCTGGTTGTGGATGATTTACACGTTCAGTATCCTGTTCGCGCGGGCCTTTTGCGGCGTACCATTGGTTGGACAAATATCGTAGAAGGCGTGAGCTTTCATTTGCACCGAGGTGAAACGCTTGCCGTGGTTGGTGGCTCTGGATGCGGTAAGACGACAATCGCAAAGGCGTTGCTCAGGTTGACAGACCCCAGTGCCTGCGTCGAGGGGCGTGTGCTTTTGCGCGGTGAGTCTGTGTTGAAGGCGAAGCGCTCAAAGCTGGCAACCTTGCGTCAGAAAATGCAGATCGTCTTTCAAGATCCCTATGCGTCGCTGAATCCTAGGATGCGGGTCAATGAAATTCTCACTGAAGGACTCGAAGCGTTGCGGGCTGATTTGTCTACGGCACATCAACGCGAGAGAATCGACTATTTGTTGAAACGAGTGGGTTTGCCGGAGGACGCGGGCTTCAGGTTCCCGCATGAGTTTTCTGGCGGGCAACGACAAAGAATAGCGATAGCGCGCGCGCTGGCCGTAGAGCCTCAGGTACTTGTATTGGACGAACCCACGTCGGCGTTGGATGTTTCAGTGCAAGCCCAGATTCTGGATCTGTTGAAAGAGCTGCAAGTCGAAACTGGGATGGCCTACGTTTTCATCACGCACAATTTTGGTGTCGTCGAGTACATCGCAGATCGCGTCGCCGTCATGGATGCAGGTCACCTCGTTGAAGTAGGTTCTGCAGAAGAGGTGCTTCATCATGCTAAACACGAAGTCACCAAAACGTTGCTAGCTGCCGTGCCTCGTTTGGAGGTAGGTCGATAGGTGCTGGTCATGCCAGGGGTATACTGCAGCTCTTGATTTATTCGTATTTGCCCCAATATCTTAGCCATGGGATTAAAAGTTTTCGATTTGCAATGCGGCAACCTTCATGTATTTGAGGGGTGGTTCGGCTCGCATGAAGATTACGACACACAGCAAAGCTTGGGCTTAGTGACTTGCCCCATGTGTCAGAATGACCAAATCACCAAGCGCTTATCTGCACCACGCCTAAACGTCTCAAATTTGCACGAAGTTGGGGCAACGAACAATCGTCGAGATGGGGATTTGACTGTCTCTACTGGTCAGGATGCACGACAAGTGATGGCACCGATGCCGATCTCGCCCGAGATGATGCAGTTGCAAGCAGCGGTCATGCAACAGATGCGAGAGTATGTGAAGCGCACTGAAAACGTAGGTCATCGCTTCGCAGAAGAGGCGCGAGCCATTCATGAAGGTGACGCGGTCGAGCGCCCCATTCGCGGGATAGCTAGCCCGGACGAGCAACGAGAATTGATCGAAGAAGGCATCAGTATTGTTGCCTTGCCTGATTTTCTGGATACTGACCGGCTACAGTGAATTGCCGACCCGATTGTGGGGCTTGTTGTATTGCCCCTTCGATTACTTCACCTATTCCCGGGATGCCACACGGAAAACCGGCAGGCACCCCTTGCGTTCAACTGCTCGCTGATATGCGTTGCGCTATTTTTGAGCATGTCAGCAGGCCAGCCTTTTGCACAGGCTTAAAGCCCGCCCAAGACATGTGCGGCGAGACCCGCGAGCACGCGTTGCTCTGGCTGGGTGACTTAGAGAAGGCCACCCGCTAATGCGACGTGACCCACCTGACGCAGGGTGGGCTTCATCAAACGCTCAAGCGCGTGCTTTCACTTTCAACCGCCAAGCATGTAAAAGTGGCTCGGTGTACCCACTCGGTTGCTCGAGACCTTTCATGACCAGATCCAACGCGGCTTGGTAGGCATATGAGGTAGCAAAGTTCGGTGCCATTGGCGTGTAGTGCGGATCATCGGCATTTTGACTATCTACCACTTTTGCCATACGCTCGAACGTTGCTGTCACCTGCGCCTCAGTCACGACCCCGTGCAGCAACCAGTTTGCAATGTGCTGGCTTGATATGCGCAAGGTTGCACGATCCTCCATCAAGCCAACGTTATGAATGTCAGGGACCTTAGAGCAACCGACGCCTTGATCAATCCAGCGCACCACGTAACCAAGGATGCCTTGTGCGTTGTTATCGAGCTCTTCGGCAATATCAGCTGCAGTCCAAGTGGCTTGCACCGCTTTGGTGGCCACGGGGACATGAAGAATGCCGTTCAAAAGATTTTCAATCTCCGCATCCGCATCAAGCTTTTCGAGTGCTTGCTGGATTGCCGCGACGTTGACCTGATGGTAGTGAAGGGCGTGCAACGTAGCTGCAGTCGGCGACGGTACCCAGGCCGTGTTGGCCCCGGCTTTGGGATGTGCAATTTTCTGTTGCAACATCGCGGCCATCAAATCAGGCATGGCCCACATGCCCTTACCGATTTGCGCACGCCCTCGTAAGCCACTTGATAGACCGACCAGTACGTTGCTGCGTTCGTAAGCAGCCAACCACTCGCTACTCTTCATGTCGCCTTTGCGAATCATGGGGCCGGCTCTCATTGCCGTGTGCATTTCGTCGCCGGTTCTATCCAGAAAACCAGTGTTGATAAAGGCAACCCGTGCTGTTGCTTCGTTGATGCAAGCCTTCAGATTGACGCTTGTGCGACGCTCTTCATCCATAATCCCCAGCTTGACGGTATTTTTGGGTAAACCTAGCAATTGTTCGACGCGACCGAACAGTTCATTGGCAAATGCGACTTCTGCAGGACCGTGCATCTTGGGTTTGACGATGTAAACCGAGCCCGTGCGTGAGTTGCAAATGGTTTGGTCTGCGGGGCGCTTGAGGTCGTGCAAGGCAATCGTTGTTGTGACAACTGCATCCAGAATGCCCTCGTAAATTTCGGCACCCTGGGCATCGAGAATGGCAGGATTGGTCATCAGGTGGCCAACATTGCGCAAGAACAGCATCGAACGCCCATGAAGCTTGATGAGACCCTCTTTAGCATCTTTCGCACCCGCTGCAGCGGTGTATTCGCGATCGGCATTCAAACTGCGGGTAAACGTTTTGCCACCCTTGCTGACGCTTTCAGTCAAGGTGCCTTTTAAGATGCCAAGCCAGTTACTGTAGGCGGCGACTTTATCTGCACCGTCAACGACGGCAACTGAGTCTTCAAGATCCAAGATGGTCGACAGCGCGGATTCGAGAATGACATCATTGACGCCTGCTAAATCATCTTTGCCAATCCCTTTGCTATTGTCGATACGAACGTCGATATGCAGGCCGTTATTGCAGAGCAAAACGCTTGACGGCGCATCTGCTAGACCTTGATAGCCCACCAATTTTTTGGGGTCAACAAGCTCAGAGGTGCTGCCGTCTTGCAGGTGAACCACCAATCTTGCATCACGCACAGCATAATGTTTTGCGGCATGATGTGACCCGCGAACAAGCGGCGCAGCCTGATCCAATAAGTCTCTTGCGAACGCAATGACCTTTGCCCCGCGGATTGGGTTGTAACCTTCGCCGTTGGGGCCTGCTTTCGTGGCGCCATCCGTTTCAGCAATTGCATCAGATCCATATAAAGCGTCGTACAACGAGCCCCAGCGAGCGTTGGCCGCATTCAACGCATAGCGAGCATTTAAGATAGGCACGACCAGTTGCGGCCCTGCTTGCACTGCGAGCTCGGCATCCACTTGAGTCGTCGTTGCTTGTACCTTACCGGGTGGGGGAACCAAGTATCCGATTTTTTCAAGGAAAGCTCGGTAGGCAGGCATATCTTGGATGGGACCAGGATTTGCGCGATGCCATGCATCCATTTCGGTCTGGAGTCGATCACGCTCAGCGAGCAACGCCTGATTCTTAGGTGATAAATCTCGGACGATCGCATCAAAGCCAAGCCAAAAGGCCGAACTATCCAAACCTGTGCCGGGTAGTACTTGATCCTCGATAAAGCGATAGAGAACGGTGTCGACCTGAAGGCCGTGAGTGGTAGTGCGTGCAGTCATGCTGAGATACCTTGCAAGGGTGGTGAATTAAGCCCTTGATTCTACAGCTTATTGAGCCTTGTTCGTCTAAATTTGCTGGTTTCAAAGCTGAGCAACGGCGTGTAAACTTCTGCCACAGAAAGATCAATCAAAATCAATCACTCGCGCAACATGTCGTCAGGGTGAAATTAGGGGCAGACAATATGACAGATAGAAGAGCTTTTATCCAATCTACCGGCACATTGCTGGCGACTGCCATGTTGCCAAGCCTGGCAGGTGCCGAGAGCGCGAAGTTTCCCAACCGTCCGATTAAGTATATCTGTCCTTGGCCTGCGGGCGGGGCAACTGACATCATTATGCGGTCTCTGGCGGAGAGCGTGAGCAAGACGCTTGGTCAAAACGTGGTGATCGAGAACAAGCCGGGCGCCGGCGGTACGCTTGGCGCCACCGAACTAGTCAACGACCGACCTGATGGCTACTCGCTCGCTCAAGTACCGCAAGGCGTGTTTAGGTTGCCGCATATGCAGAAAGTCAACTACGACACGCTCAACGATTTCACCTGGATCATTTGCCTCACTGGTTATATCTTCGGGTTGGCGGTCCCAGCTGACTCGCCCGTTAAAAGTATTGCCGACTTGGTCGCATTCGCTAAAAAGAACCCAAATGCGTTTACTTACGGCAGTCCTGGTACAGGGACGAGCCCACATTTGGCAATCGAAGAATTCGCGCAACGCGCCGGTATTGCGTTGACCCATATCCCCTTCAAAGGCAGTGCCCAAAATCTGCAAGGGACACTGGGCGGACATGTGATGTCGATGAGTGACTCTGGTCTTTGGGGCGAATATGTGGATTCAGGAAAAATGATTTTGCTGGCAACTTACGGTAGCAAGAGAACGAAACGATGGCCTACCGTGCCGACGTTGACTGAGCTTGGCTACGAAACGGTGTCCGATTCCCCTTATGGTGTCTGTGGCCCGAAGGGGATGGATCCGGCAGTGGTGAAAATTTTGCATGATGCGTTCAAAAAGACGCTCGATGACCCTCGTGTGCTGGCGACATTCGATAAACTAGATCAGCCAGTGATCTACATGGGCACCGAAGAGTACACAAAATTTGCTCACGATACTTTCTTTGCCGAAAAGGCGACGATTGAGCGATTGGGTATGGCTAAACCATCTTAAAGTAAAGGTAACAGTCGATGATGAGCATGATTAATTTGGACAATATTTGGGTCATTCTCGTGATGACCCTCTTGCTCATTATCGCAGTGCTTAATTCAGTGCATCAGGCAGAAGTGATCGCGCACAAGACGGGTGAACCGTTTGGCACGCTTGTCTTGGCCGTGGCAGTGACGATTATTGAAGTGGCTCTCATTATCTCTATCATGCTCGCAGCTGGGGAAGGTAGTGAGTTGATCGCACGCGATTCAGTCTTTGCAGCCATCATGATCGTCAGCAACGGGGTGATCGGTGCTTCGATTTTTTTTGGAGGCTTAAAGCACAATGAATTGCGCTTCCGGGTGGAAGGCACGAATTCGGGTTTGGCGGTACTGATCGCTCTGGCGACACTGACGCTTGTATTACCCGTGGTGACGACGAGCTCTCCAGGCCCAACATTCACCGAAGGCCAGTTGATTTTTGCTGGCGTTTCATCGCTGGTCTTGTACTTCACCTACGTTTTTATTCAGACCGTTCGGCATCGTGGTTACTTTTTGCCAATCGATGAGGACGACCGAGATGATCCTCGTGTTCATGCGGCACCTCCGTCGAACATGAAAACACTGATCAGCGGTGTTTTATTATTAATTTCTCTCGTTGCGGTAGTTGCCTTGGCCAAAGCCTTGAGCCCAGCGATTGAGCATGCCATCAGCAAAGCAGGTGCGCCCAGATCCGTGGTGGGCATCGTCATTGCGGCAATGGTGCTCTTGCCAGAAGGCGTGTCTGCGGTTCGTGCTGCCATCGCCAAGCGCCTGCAAACCAGTTTGAACCTTGCGCTTGGCTCTGCCTTAGCCAGTATCGGGTTGACTATCCCAGCCGTGGCAGTCGTTTCAGTTGTTTTTCATTTGCCATTGAGTTTAGGCCTCGATGCTTTGGGCATGACCTTCTTAGCGCTCACGTTTTTACTGGCAAGTCTGACGATTGCGATCGGTCGAACGACCGTCTTGCAAGGCGTCGTGCACTTAGTCGTATTTGCGGCTTACCTGTTTATGAGTCTCGTACCCTAACCCCCCCCACCATGAGCAAACTTCAAGCCGACGTTAGCGGCCGGATGTTAACGACAGGTGTGCGGGATTAGGTTTATTGGTCGAGTGTTGTTCACAAAACTGCTGATACAAAACGCTCATCACTGCCAGCGCTTCGTTGCTCGCCATAGCATAGTAAATTTGCTTGCCTGCTCGTCGTGTGTGGACCAGCTTTTCTTTTCGTAACACGCTGAGTTGTTGAGACAGGGTTGGTTGACCTATTTCAAGATGACGCTCTAAATCACCAACACAACATTCACCTTGACTGATCTGGCACAAAATCATCATTCGGTCGCGGTTCGCCAGAACTTTCATGAGGGCACACGCTTTGTCTGCCGACGAAAGCATTTGTTGCAGATTGAATTCTTTCATGGAGTCTACAGAACATTCAAGGGGATTTTCAAGTAAGCGGTGCCATTTGCCTCGGCCGCTGGCAGCTCACCCGCTCTGATGTTCACTTGTATGGCTGGCAACATCAGAGCGGGCATTTCTAGTGTTTTATCTCTAGCTGTTCTCATCAGCACAAACGCTTCTTCGGATATCCCGTCGTGAATATGGATGTTATTTGATGTTTGTTGCTCAACGGTGGTTTCGCATTGAGCTACCCGTCCGTTAGGTGGATAGTCATGGCACAAATAGAGCTTTGTGTCGGGGGGGTGATTCAATAATTTCTTTATGGATTGGTATAACTGATGGGCGTCGCCACCGGGGAAATCACATCGAGCTGTACCAACGTCTGGCATGAAAAGCGTGTCGCCGACAAAAATAGCGTTGTCGATATGGTAAGCCACACAGGCCGGCGTGTGCCCCGGAACAAAAAGACACTGCAAGCTTGAATCGCCAAAAGGGATGATGTCGTTATCTTTGAGCAGACAATCAAATTGTGACCCATCGGTCTTGAAACGATCACCCAAATTGAAAACGCCTTGAAACACTTTTTGTACTTGAGGGATGCGCTCGCCAATGGCGATCTTGCCGCCGAGCTTCGCTTTCAAATAGTGGGCTGCTGTCAGGTGGTCGGCATGTGCGTGGGTCTCGAGTATCCACTCAGTGTTGAGCTGTTGATCGTTGACAAAGGCAACGACCTCATCGGCTGACTGAGTGCTTGTCCGGCCAGATTTCGGGTCGTAGTTCAGAACGGGATCGATGATGATGCAGTGACCACTCGACGCATCACTCAAGGTATACGTGAAAGTAGATGTCGTTTGATCAAAAAAACTCTTGATATGAATAGTCATGATGTCTTTTTTCTATTTTAAAAATTAAAATAATTATATATTATAAAAATATATAGTATTATTTATCTTAATTAGCACTTGTTAAGCCGCTTAACCTAAAAAGGCAAATAGCAGCGTGGATATCGATTGGCAAGCATTTAGTCCCGTGCCATCCCTGATGGGAGGGGGAGTCATTGGTTTAGCCTGTGCGATTTTGATTGCTTTTCAAGGCAGAATCGCTGGTGTCAGTGGCATCTTAGGGGCACTTCTACAGCTTCAAAACACCCCTAAAAATCATTATTTGTGGCGCTTCTTATTTGTCTTGGGGTTGGTCAGTTCGAGTTTCTTCTACTCGCTATTTTCACCTTTGCCTAACATCAACATTGGCGCCAATTTCTATGCGCTTATCACCGCCGGGCTGTTGGTGGGCTTCGGCACTCGAATGGGGTCGGGTTGCACCAGCGGTCACGGGATCTGTGGTCTGGCCCGGTTGTCGATTCGTTCGCTGGTTGCGACGGTTTCGTTCATGGGCGCAGGCTTTGTTAGCTGCTATCTGTTTTTACACACTTTTTATCGATAAGCATGAAAAACATCCTCACCTTTATTGCAGGGTTAATTTTTGGTCTGGGGCTCATCTTGTCAGGCATGACTAATCCAGCCAAAGTGATCGGCTTTTTAGATCTGGGGGGTGATTGGGATCCAAGTCTGATGTTTGTGATGCTGGGCGCCATTCCGATCGCTTATATAGGTTTCCGGTGGATAGAAAAGCGACGAACAACTGTTTTTCACGAGACGCTCCATTTGGCAGGCACCAAACACATCAATCAATCACTGGTGATTGGCAGTCTAATTTTTGGGGTTGGTTGGGCACTGGCGGGATTTTGTCCTGGCCCGGCACTCGTTGCCCTCGGTGCAGGTCACTTCAAAGCGCTCATTTTTGTGATTGCCATGTTGCTAGGGATGGTGCTACACGATAAGTGGTACAAGCCCTTCTCAGACGCGCATGCAAGTTCAAGCTGACGACTTGTTCGATGCACTGAGCCTCAAAGACCATTAAGGGTGTTGCTCAAAAAAAAGATCTTCGAAAATCTCGAAGATCTTTTTTAATGATTGATCAAGGTGCTGACTAGCCCCAGACCTTTCACAACGAGCAATCAACGTCGATAAGTCGGTGGCGATTGCCACACAGCAGTTACATCACTCGGCTGCGATACTCACCGGTACGCGTGTCGATTTCGATCTTGTTACCAATTTCGCAAAAAAGCGGCACCGGCATTTCGTAACCCGTGTTGATCTTGGCAGGCTTCATCACCTTGCCAGAAGTGTCGCCACGAACGGCAGGTTCGGTGTAAATGATTTCACGAACGACAATGGTGGGTAATTCAACAGAGATCGCTCGCCCATCATAAAAAACCGCTTCGACAGGCATGCCTTCTTCGAGGTAATTCAAGGCATCGCCCATGCTCTCAGCTTCGATTTCGAACTGGTTGAAATCGGCATCCATAAAAACGTACATCGGGTCAGCGAAGTAAGAGTAATTGACTTCTTTCTTGTCTAGGACAACGATTTCGTACTTTTCGTCAGCCTTGGACACTGTTTCGCTACCTGAGCCAGTCAACAAGTTTTTGAACTTGAGTTTTACGACTGACGCGTTGCGGCCTGATTTGCTGTACTCTGCGCGCTGCACGACGAGGGGGTCTTTGCCGACCATCACTACGTTGCCCACGCGCAGTTCTTGTGCGGTTTTCATTGGTCAAAACTCCGGTAACTGAAGATCTGGCGCGCGCAACGCGCCAAGTTGATAGAAAATAGCCCTCTATTCTAGCCTTTCTGGCCTTTCGACGCAGATTGTTCGCAAAATTTGACCAGCGAGGTTGCTAAATCTAAGTGCTTTGCCTGCCTTTCACTGAATTTAATCATCGCCGAGCGCCACCGTTGAATCGATTCAGGGGCAAGCGCCGATGTGACGATATTGCTGAAATTTATGTTGTTGAGATCGGTGCTGGTTGATCCGGTATTCCATGTATGCACTAAATCAGCCACGTTGGCATCGAGCGATGCGAGCTTTAGCCACGCAGCTAATTTGATGAGATGGACACACTGTTCTTGAGGATAGATTTGCCAGACGAGGGGCTTTGCTGCCCATAGCGCCCTGACCATTGAATCTTCTCCTCGAACAAAATTAATATCTGATGTCCATAGAATCTTGTCGTAATCAGGCTGAGTAACAAACGGGATACGTTGAAGCTGGCATCGGCCAATCCAACCCGACGCCAATTCAGGCGCGATGCCTTCGGGCAATAACACTAAGAATGGTTTTCCTGTTGATGCTAACGCCTCGGTCAGGCCTTTGGTATTTGCTTGTGGATAACAAAATAAAGACACGATGGTTGGTGCGTTGATGGCTTGATCGCGCCACTCAAAGGCGGTCAGTGGATCAACGCCAAGTGATATGAGAAAGTTGCATTGATGATCTCGTGCCGAGCACCAATGATCCCTTTGCTCAGAAAGAGCACTCTCTCGCAGAAGCCCGCCTGTTTTATCCGTAAAACCGGGGAAGAAAAAATGCGAGGATAATCCATCGCTGCGCAAAGAGGGCAGGCCATGACATCCTTCGACCCAGTCCTCAGCACTGAGGTAATCAAGATTGATCCATAGGGTCTTGTGACTGTGCATTGCCGTCAACAACCCATCTGGCAAGTTACAGGAAAAAGAGGCGATGGTGATGTCTCGTGGGGTGATAGGGTGAGTCTCTTCATCCCATTGCACAACCTCGATATCATTGAGCCACTGGTGCTCTGAGGTATCGTCAATCTGCGGCTCTATTCGCTTAAAGCTTGCTAATTTATCGACCCATAGCCGGATTGCCCAATTAAATTCGTCACGTAACTGACGGACCAAACGGTAGGTGACACCGATGTCACCATAATTGTCGATGACCCGACAGAACACATCGGCTTTGATCATTAATGAAACTGTGTGGGGGCGGTTTGCGCATCCTCTGGCAGCTCAGCATGCACCATCTCACCTGCAGGATTGGGAAAGTACGGGGCACCGCAGTCATCGCAAAAATCCAGTGCCAGCATTGTTGGAAGTTGACGAACATCCTCCACCCCGCAAGACTTGATGAGTTCGCTGATCTCCGACGCGGTATCCCGGGCGGGGGCATCGGGCTCGTTGTTTAAGGCATCATCTTCTCTGCCATACATGGGCCAAAGGCACCCATAGACGACTTCGTTTTGATGCTTTTGTGTAAATCCGATCCGATACTCTTCTACTCGCTGTTCACCACAGCTCGCAATCACCACGCGCAGCTCACTTGGCTCAATCGCTAATGCGGCACACAGCCACGCGATGGCGGCTTTGACAGACAGGGGTCTGACCCGACGGTCAGCTTCGCGGTTGCTGACATAGAAAGCATCTGGGACAAGGATTTCAAAGCCGCATCCAGGGATTAAATCCGCGAAATAGTTTTTTGTCCCGGCTGCCCACTGCTCAAGACAAGTAGCGCGAGCTTCGCCCAATTCGCCGGGCTGTTCTTGCCAGCGAAACAGCGCCTGATTTTTCTCAACAGCAATCGCACCAACGAGGTAACGAGTATCCGCAAGCATATTGAAGCTATCCGGTACTTCATTGAGCACGGGTTGTTCTGCACCGTTGCCTAAAGCGCTTTCGCCTAAGCGGTGAAGCCACTGCCAGGTCTCGGAAAACCCCCGTGGCATTTGATCCAGACTGACTACTTGTGGAATAAACGAAATTTTTGTTTTTGTCGCTAGAACATGCTGCTGCATTTGTCCTACTAACCCGGTCAGGATATGAGACGAAATTGGCTGGGTAGGGATGCTGTAGCGCGTCCATGCGACCAACGGGGCAAGGATGAGTAGGACGTCGTAGCGAATACCGTCCTTCTCGATGACACAGGATTCGGATAGCGTCTCCGCCTGTTCCATCAATACTTCATATCCACCAAGATGATGTTGTGACAGATGATCGAGTGCGGCATTGATCGTTTGATCCTTGCCGGTTGCTAGCAATTTGCCGATCAGTTTGGCGAGCTCAACCTCCCAGAAACAATCTTCGATCCGGCTGCCCGAGCTGTGTAGCGCAAGCGAAAGCGCAACAAGACGTGAAGCTTCTCGACCTAGGCGGGAGGGTAACGATGCACGAGAACGGGGCATAACTTCAGCCAATTTATGAATTTAAGTAGACAGTGTACAGAATCTCATCGGTCGGCTGTGTACAGGGCATCAATGGGCAGGCAAATATCTCGCGATGTAAATGACGCCAGAAAACGCCCCACCCAAAACAGTGGTCATCCAGACAATCGTACGCCAGTTGTTCGCATGTATTTCTTTACCGATCGATCTGAGCTCTTGGTGAATAATGCCTGTTACTTTGAGTTCAAGATGGTTCATGTCCTCTTTAGAGGCCTGTCTCAATTTGCTTTCTAGATGATTCATGTCCTCTTTAGAGGCCTGTCTCAATTTGCTTTCAAGATGGTTCATGTCCTCTTTAGAGGCTCGTCGTAATTTGCTTTCTAGATTGTCCAGATCATCTTTGGTCGATTTTCTGAGTTTGTCTTCCAAATCATTGATATCTTTTTTGGAGGCGATTGTTAGATGGATCTCTAAATTTTTTAAATCTTCTTTGGTAGCGAGCGTCGGAAGAATCGTGTCGAAACGAGTTTCAAGTGCGGTCATTCGGGGTTCCATGTAGCGGTCCTGGGTTGTTGGAAAGCAGGCCCATCATAGGTGGGCCGGTCTCCGTTCAGGTAATCTACAGCGGGTTGTCAGCCATTCGCAATACTACCGATACAATTGCTTTCAAGTCAAAATGAGCGTTAAAAACCAAAACAGGCTGCCTCAAAAAAAGCAGCCTGCTGTGTCTTCAAACTATCTAGTCTGTGGTGATGGGTGAGCCTTTAAGCGTCGATGGCGTTTGCCACGTCGTTATAGTCGTCGATTTTGTCGAAATTGAGGTACTGATAAATTTTGTCACCATTTTCGGCAATCACACCCATGTCACCCATGTATTCTGCTTTGGTTGGGATCCGGCCCAGTTTTGAGCAGATCGCAGCCAATTCGGCGGAACCCAGGTAGACATTGGTATTTTTGCCCAGACGGTTGGGGAAGTTACGCGTACTCGTTGACATCACCGTCGCACCCTCACGCACTTGGGCTTGATTGCCCATACACAATGAGCAACCTGGCATTTCAGTGCGCGCGCCTGACGCACCGAACACACCGTAGTGACCTTCTTCAGTCAGTTTGGCAGCGTCCATTTTTGTTGGTGGTGCAATCCACAGTTTTACGGGGATATCCCGCTTGCCCTCAAGCAATTTGGAGGTTGCACGGAAGTGGCCAATGTTGGTCATGCAGCTACCGATGAAAACTTCGTCAATTTTTGAGCCAGCAACTTCAGACAACGATTTAACGTCGTCAGGATCGTTCGGGCAGCAAACGATAGGCTCGTGAATTTCAGCGAGATCAATGTCGATCACGGCAGCGTACTCAGCATCTGCGTCTGCTTCTAGCAGTTGTGGATTCGCCAGCCAAGCTTCCATTGCAGCGATGCGGCGTCGAATACTGCGCTCGTCTTCATAGCCACTTGCAATCATCCACTTCAACATGACAATGTTGCTCTGGATGTACTCAATGATGGGCTCTTTATTGAGCTTAATCGTGCAACCAGCAGCTGAACGCTCAGCAGAAGCATCAGATAATTCAAAAGCCTGTTCAGCCTTCAAATCTGGTAAACCTTCGATTTCGAGGATGCGGCCAGAGAAAATATTCTTTTTGTTTTGTTTGTCTACAGTCAGCAACCCGGCTTTTATCGCATACAGGGGGATTGCATGGACTAGATCACGTAAGGTGACGCCTGGTTGCATTTTGCCTTTGAAGCGCACTAGCACTGACTCAGGCATATCCAAAGGCATTACACCTGTGGCTGCAGCAAATGCAACTAACCCCGACCCGGCCGGGAAGCTGATCCCGATAGGAAAGCGAGTGTGTGAATCGCCACCCGTGCCTACCGTGTCAGGCAATAACATACGGTTGAGCCAAGAGTGGATGATGCCATCACCAGGTCGCAACGAAATACCACCACGGTTGCTCATGAAGTCAGGCAGGGTATGGTGTGTTTTGACATCGACAGGTTTTGGATAAGCCGCTGTGTGACAGAAGGACTGCATCACGAGATCGGCTGAGAAGCCTAAACAAGCCAAGTCTTTGAGCTCATCGCGCGTCATTGGGCCAGTCGTATCCTGACTGCCAACTGATGTCATTTTGGGTTCGCAGTAAGTATCAGGGCGAACGCCTTGACCTGCTGGCAGGCCGCATGCACGACCCACCATTTTTTGGGCAAGCGTGAAACCTTTGGTTGATGCGGCTGGCACGTGGGGCAGGCGGAATAAGGTTGAAGGTGGCAAGCCAAGCGCTTCGCGGGCCTTTCCTGTCAACCCTCGACCAACGATCAACGGAATGCGACCACCGGCACGAACCTCATCAAACAATACCTCCGATTTGACCGTGAACTCGGCAATCACCTTGCCGTCTTTCAGTGCTTTACCTTCGTAGGGGCGCAGTTCAACGGTGTCACCCATATTCATTTGCGAGACATCCAGCTCGATCGGCAAGGCACCCGCGTCTTCCATGGTGTTGTAGAAGATCGGTGCAATCTTGCTACCCAGACAGACGCCGCCAAAGCGTTTGTTCGGCACGAAAGGAATATCTTCACCGGTGAACCAGAGCACTGAATTGGTCGCGGATTTACGCGAAGAACCTGTGCCAACCACATCGCCGACGTAAGCAACAAGATTTCCCTTGTTGCGCAAGTTTTCGATGAACTTGATTGGACCGGTTTTGCCAGGCTCTTCAGGTTCAATGCCGGGGCGGGGGTTTTTCAACATGGCCAAGGCATGCAGCGGGATGTCTGGGCGACTCCAGGCGTCTGGCGCAGGCGATAAATCGTCGGTATTGGTTTCGCCAGTGACTTTAAAGATCGTGATGGTCAAACTTTGTGGCACTTCAGGGCGGCTGGTAAACCACTCGGCATCAGCCCAGCTCTGCATCACTGATTTGGCATTGGCGTTGCCGTGATCCGCTTTTTCTTTGACATCATGAAAGGCATCAAACATCAGCAAGGTCTTTTTGAGGCCTGCAGCAGCGACTTGCCCAACTTCAGCATCATCCAGCAATTGCACCATCGGCCCAATGTTGTAGCCACCCAGCATGGTACCTAAAAGCTCAGTTGCCTTCGCTCGCGAGATCAGGGCACACTTTTCGCTACCAAGCGCGACTGCTGCCAAATAGGATGCTTTTACTTTTGCTGCATCGTCAACACCGGCAGGGACCCGATGCGTCAGCAACTCAACCAGCGCCTCACCCTCGCCCGCTGGAGGCGACTTCAGCAGTTCGATCAGATCAGCCGTTTGCTGAGCAGACAGCGGCAGTGGGGGGATACCAAGTGCGGCACGTTCAGCGACGTGTTGACGATAGGCTTGGAGCATGATGACGCCTTTTAAAAAAGGAGGTGGTGAACAGGAAGAGTAATCGCAATAACAGCAAAAATAATAACTTGATTGTAGTCTCTGATCGGCATCTCATCAAGGTCTTATATCTTATATAAGACTTGGTTTTGACGATGATCCAATGAAATAATCAATCCAACGTTTTAAGTCAGGTGCTGATCATTGTCGCTTTAACGTCAGGTCTGCAAACGCAGGGTGCCGACGCAGATACGTAGCGACGTAAGAACAGGCAGGTATGACCTTCCAACCCTCGCGCATTGCCGTCTCAAGACTGAATTGCGTCAGCGCGGCGGCAATACCGCGTCCTGCTACTGCGTCTGGCACGCCCGTATGTACAAAAGTGGCTACATTATCGTCGAGCAAATACGTTAGCACGCATAGGTGACCGTCAACCGTTGTACTGAAACAGTGGTTTTGTAAGTCATGTGTGATAGGGAAGCTCATCGAGCACCTGCACTCATCAAGAGCACCCAAAGTGTGACCATGATTGGTGTCCCGATAAAGCAACTTGCCCATAAGCCCATAATCGGCCACTTGACGTCCATCGGCACTGACTTGGGGTCGACGTGCGCCAGCAAGTGGTTTGAGTTGGCGGCAAGCCAAACGTTCGATGTCGGGAAGGTAAGTCTGATGAAGTAATCGAGCAATATTTCAGTCCGGATATTGAGAGGGTATTGCCCATAAGCGCGATCGTTGAGATAGGGATGTTTCAAAAGGCGGTTAGCCTTTTTTATTTTGAACAGCAGCAGGTAGGCGCCTGACACGAAAAACGCGAACGCGCAGGCGATAAACAGGCTAAACGTAACAACAAGTGCCGCGGGAATGGTAGGTGACATGTAGGCTCGGGTAATAAAGAGGATCAATAGCGATCAGATGATATTACCTGGCACTCTCACCCAGCCTTCCATCAACACACGAGCACTTCGACTCATGATCGCTTTGGTGACTGTCCATTCGCCTGCAGTCTGATTGGCTTGTGCACCAACGCGAAGGGTGCCCGATGGGTGTCCAAACCGAACTGACTCAAGATAACCACCACCGGCCGCCAAGTTCACGAGCGTACCTGGTATTGCGGCGGCTGTACCGATGGCGACAGCGGCGGTTCCCATCATTGCGTGATGCAGCTTACCCATCGACATTGCCCTGACCAAAACGTTGACGTCGTTCGCAGCGATTTTTTTTCCGCTGGACGAAACGTAGTCAGTTGGTTTGGCGACGAAAGCAACTTTTGGGGTGTGCTGGCGCGTAACCGCTTCGCTGATATCGGAAATCAACCCCATTCGCACTGCACCATAGGCTCGAATCGTTTCGAACATGGCCAGCGCTTTTGGGTCGCCATTAATATCGTCCTGAAGCTCTGTGCCACGATAACCAATATCTTGTGCATTGACGAAAATGGTGGGAATCCCTGCGTTGATCATGGTCGCCTTGAAAGTCCCCAAGCCCGGCACCTCTAGCAGATCGACGACATTGCCGGTTGGAAACATCGATCCACCATCACCCTCGTCGTCCGCAGCGGGATCCATAAACTCAAGCTGAATTTCGGCCGCTGGGAAAGTCACCCCATCCAATTCGAAATCACCTGTCTCCTGCACCGCACCATCAGTCATTGGGACATGTGCAATGATGGTTTTGCCGATGTTTGCCTGCCAGATTCGCACGGTCGCCACACCGTTCTGGGGGATCCTGTCAGCGGCAACCAAACCATTGCTGATGCCAAAGGGCCCGACAGCGGCTGACAGATTGCCGCAGTTGCCGCTCCAATCGACAAATGGCTTGTCGATAGACACTTGCCCGAAAAGATAATCGATATCGTGATCGGGCTGCGTGCTTTTAGACAAGATGACCGTTTTACTGGTACTCGAAGTCGCACCGCCCATTCCATCCGTTTGTTTACCATAGGGATCGGGGCTGCCAATCACTCTCAACAACAAGGCGTCGCGGGCCAATCCAGGCACTTGCGCCGCAACCGGCAAATCCTCAAGTTTGAAAAATACCCCTTTACTGGTACCTCCGCGGATGTAGGTTGCGGGTACTTTGATTTGAGGTGCAAATGTCATCGTCTCTTCTCCGGTTTCTTGCAGTTGAGTCAATTCTTGTTAGGCTGAGGCACTTGACTCAAGAAAATCCTGCGCAAATCGCTGCAACACCCCACCCGCCTCGTAGATAGAGACTTCTTCTGCAGTATCGAGACGGCAGGTAACAGGGACGTCAACACGTTCGCCATTTTTGCGGGTGATGCGCAACAGCAAAGTAGCCAGCGGGGTTCGTTCACCAATGACGTCGTACACCTCGGTACCGTCGATGTTCAAGGTTTTACGGTTCACGCCGGGCTTGAACTCAAGCGGTAAAACACCCATGCCAACAAGATTTGTCCGGTGAATGCGTTCGAAACCCTGAGCAGCGATCGCTTCAACGCCCGCAAGTCTGACCCCTTTCGCGGCCCAATCTCTTGATGAACCTTGCCCGTAGTCTTCGCCTGCAATAATGATGAGGGGTTGTTTGCGATCCATATAGGTCTCAATGGCTTCCCACATACGGGTGACTTGACCTTCTGGCTCGATACGGGTGAGCGAGCCTTGCTTTACCTGGCCATCAATCACCGCCATTTCATTGATCAACTTAGGGTTAGCAAAGGTCGCCCGTTGAGCAGTGAGATGATCACCTCGATGGGTCGCGTAAGAATTGAAGTCTTCTTCTGGCAGGCCCATTTTTGCCAAATACTCACCCGCTGCACTGTCAAGCATGATGGCGTTTGAGGGCGACAGGTGATCGGTAGTGATGTTGTCACCAAGTACTGCTAACGGCCGCATCCCCGCGAGTGCACGAGTCCCTGCCAATGCTCCCTCCCAGTAAGGGGGGCGTCTGATGTAAGTACTCTGCGGACGCCAATCGTAAAGCGGGCTCAGCTTCTCTGTGGATGCCACGGTCGCGGCGAACATGGGCTCATATACTTTTCGGAACTGAGCCGGTTTGACGCTAGACGCCACTATCGCGTCAATCTCTTCGTCGGTAGGCCAGATATCTTTGAGCAAGACAGGCTTGCCCTCAAGGTCGAGTCCCAGGACATCTTTCTCAATATCAAAGCGAATAGTGCCAGCAATTGCGTAGGCCACGACCAGTGGAGGTGAAGCCAGAAACGCTTGCTTCGCATAAGGATGAATCCGTCCATCAAAATTTCGATTGCCTGATAAAACGGCAGTGGCATAAAGATCGCGATCGATGATTTCTTGTTGAATGACGGAATCCAATGCCCCGCTCATTCCGTTACACGTTGTGCACGCAAAGGCAACAATGCCGAATCCCAATTTTTGTAATTCAGCCATGAGCTTGGCTTCTTCGAGATATAGCTCAACCGTCTTGGATCCCGGCGCGAGCGAGCTCTTCACCCAAGGCTTACGCGTTAGGCCTTTGGCATTTGCGTTGCGCGCAAGTAGCCCCGCCGCGATGACGTTGCGCGGATTACTTGTATTGGTGCAGCTGGTGATTGCCGCGATGATCACAGCGCCATCCGGCATTTTTCCAGCTTCGTTCTCAACGATTCCAGAGATGCCTTGGGCAGCAAGATCCGAGGTCGCAACCCGGCGATGTGGGTTCGACGGCCCAGCAATGTTTCGGACCACCGTAGACAAATCAAAGTGCAGCACGCGCTCGTATTTGGCGGCTTTCAAACTATCAGCCCAAAGCCCTGTCTGCTTAGCATAGGTCTCCACCAATTTGACCTGCGCATCCTCACGGCCGGTCAAGGTGAGATAGTCGATCGTTTGTTGGTCAATGTAGAACATGGCAGCGGTAGCGCCATATTCAGGGGTCATATTGGAGATCGTTGCACGATCCCCGAGGGTTAACTGAGCAACACCTTCACCATAAAATTCTAGATAGGCTGACACCACTTTTTGATGGCGAAGAAACTCTGTCAAGGCGAGCACGAGATCAGTTGCCGTCATGCTCGGTTGTACTTTACCGGTAAGTTCAACCCCAATAATGTCGGGTAGTCGCATCCAGGAGGCACGGCCCAGCATGACAGATTCGGCTTCAAGGCCGCCGACACCAATGGCGATGACACCTAACGCATCCACATGTGGCGTATGACTGTCTGTGCCTACCAGCGTATCCGGGAAGGCAACCCCATCACGCGCGTGCACGACGGGCGACATCCGCTCAAGGTTGATCTGATGCATGATGCCATTGCCAGGCGGAATGACATCCACGTTTTTAAATGTCTTCTTAGTCCAATTGATGAAGTGAAAACGATCTTCGTTTCGTCGGTCTTCAATCGCCCGATTTTTTTCAAAGGCGTCTGGATCAAAACCACCGCATTCGACCGCGAGCGAGTGATCGACGATAAGTTGAGTCGGTACCACCGGATTCACCAACGCAGGATCACCGCCCTGCGCGGCAATAGCGTCACGCAGGCCAGCTAAGTCTACTAACGCGGTTTGTCCAAGAATGTCATGACAAACGACTCTCGCCGGAAACCACGGAAAATCCAAATCCCGCTTTCGCTCAATGAGCTGCTTTAAAGACGCCGTCAGCGAGGCCGGATCACAACGGCGCACGAGATTTTCTGCCAAAACACGGGAGGTGTACGGCAGGGTATCGTAAGCACCTGGCTGGATCGCGTCAATCGCTGCTCGCGCGTCGAAGTAATCGAGATGGGTGCCAGGTAGCGGCTTGCGGTTTTCTGTGTTCATGTCTTCTTGCTTATCTGCTTAATGGCTTATTTGCGCTTGGCGAGCGGGATAAACGTCTGATTCTCAGGGCCTGTGTAGTTTGCAGCTGGCCTGATAATCTTGTTATCTATCCGTTGTTCAATAATGTGAGCCGACCACCCCGCCGTGCGCGCAATGACGAACAGTGGCGTAAACATTGCCGTTGGCACGCCCATGACGTGATAGGACACGGCCGAGAACCAGTCGAGGTTCGCGAACATTTTCTTCGCATCCCACATGACTGCCTCAAGACGATCAGCAATGTCATACATTTTGGTCGAACCCGCCGTTTTCGATAAACGATGTGCTACAGCTTTGATGACATGATTGCGTGGATCTGAGATTGTATAAACCGGATGGCCGAATCCAATGACGACTTCTTTTGCTTCAACGCGGGCACGGATATCTGCTTCAGCTTCATCGGGTGTTTCGTAACGCTTTTGCACTTCGAAGGCGACTTCGTTAGCGCCGCCATGTTTAGGGCCTCGTAAGGCACCAATACCGCCCGTTATTGCCGAATACATATCAGAGCCAGTGCCTGCAATCACGCGGCAGGTGAACGTAGACGCATTGAATTCATGTTCTGCATAAAGAATCAATGAGGTGTGCATCGCACGAACCCATTCGTCGCTTGGGCTTTCGCCGTGCAACAGGTGTAGAAAGTGGCCACCAATACTTTCATCGTCGGTCTCGACATTGATAATGCGACCGTTATGGCTGTAGTGATACCAATAGAGCAAGGCAGAGCCAAGGCTAGCCATCAGTCGATCCGCAATGTCGCGAGCACCAGGGACGTTGTGATCCTCTTTTTCGGGGATGGTGCATCCAAGCACCGACGCCGCAGTGCGCATCACGTCCATCGGATGGCTGGCTGCTGGCAGTGACTCGAGTACAGCTTGCAAATTGGCCGGTAAACCACGCAAGGACTTGAGTTTCTTTTTGTATGCGGCCAATTCCGCTTTATTCGGCAGCTTTCCGTGAATCAGCAAATGAGCAATTTCTTCGAATTCGCAGCTGTCCGCAAAATCCAAGATGTCATAGCCCCGGTAGTGCAAGTCGTTGCCGCTGCGCCCAACAGTGCAGAGTGCCGTGTTGCCCGCCGTCACGCCCGACAGGGCAACTGACTTCTTCGGCTTAAACGCTGGCGCCGCTTGTTCGGCTGCCTCTGGCGCTGCTGTCTTAAGTACCGTTGACTTTGCGACTTCAGTGCCTGCTGCCGCTGCTTTTTTGGCCGGACTGGTTTTTGCTTTAGCCATTATGATGACTCCTGATATTAGGTTTGCGAAGATTATTTGACTTTGCCAGCGGCAAACAACTTGTCAATTTTGCTTTCAAATTCGTGATATCCGATGCGGTCGTACAGCTCATCGCGCGTCTGCATCATGTCGATCACGCTTCTTTGGTGACCATCGCGACGTACAGCCTCATAAACGGCTTCTGCGGCTTTATTACAGGCTCTGAAAGCGGACAAAGGGTTTAGCACCATGTCAACGCCCGTAGGCTTTAGGTCGGCGACGCTAAACAGAGGGGTCTTACCAAATTCGGTAATGTTGGCGAGGACAGGCACATTCACGGCACGGCGAAATTTTTCAAACGTCTCTAGGTCATATGCGGCTTCAGGGAAAATTGCATCCGCCCCGGCTTGCACGCACGCGATCGCTCGTTCAATGGCAAGATCAACACCCTCGGTCGCAATTGAATCGGTTCGGGCGATGATGTAAAAACTGTCATCGGTACGCGCGTCCGTCGCTGCCTTGACGCGATCAGCCATCTCTTGCAAAGAAACGATTTCTTTGCCTGGACGATGTCCGCAGCGCTTGGCGCCTACTTGGTCCTCGATGTGAAAACCAGCAGCCCCAAATTTGATCAGACTCTTTGTCGTTCGCGCGATATTGAAGGCCGATGGCCCAAATCCGGTGTCAACGTCGACAATCAGCGGTAGGTCACAGACATCGGTGATACGGCGTACATCGGTCAACACATCATCGAGCGTGTTGATGCCAAGATCTGGCAACCCGAGTGAACCCGCAGCGACACCACCGCCAGAGAGGTAAATCGCTTTGAAGCCAGCGCGCTTGGCAAGCAGTGCATGATGAGCGTTTAACGCGCCGATGATCTGTAGTGGCTTCTCTTCGATGAGCGCCTGACGAAAACGCTGGCCCGCAGTGACGATGGTTGACATGTAAGTCCTCTTCTTTATAGATAAAAAAATGGACCTGATCACAGGCCCATTTTGCTGAAATTTACTTCAGTAAGTCTGCAACGCCGTCGCGCTCTTCAAGCAGTTCTTTGAGTGTTAAATCCATGCGCTCACGCGAGTATGCATCGATTTCTAGACCAGTAACGCGATGATATTCGCCACCTTCGCAGGTAACCGGAACGCCATACATGATGCCTTCAGGAATGCCATAGGTGCCGTCTGAAGGAATCCCCATGGTGACCCACTTGCCGTTTGTACCGAGCACCCAGTCGTGGATGTGATCGATCGCAGCATTCGCAGCAGAGGCGGCAGATGACAAACCACGCGCCTCGATGATGGCAGCGCCACGCTTACCCACGGTTGGTAAGAACGTTTCGCGGTTCCAGGCTTCGTCATTGATGATGGCAGGCACGCTTTGGCCGCCAATCGTAGCGAAACGATAGTCTGGGTACATGGTGGGCGAGTGATTGCCCCAAACGGCGAGTTTTTGAATCTCTGCCACAGGCTTTGCCATCTTCGTCGCGAGTTGCGACAAGGCGCGATTGTGATCCAGGCGTAGCATTGCCGTGAAATTTTTGGCTGGCAAATCCGGTGCGGATTTCATCGCGATATACGCATTCGTGTTCGCTGGGTTGCCAACGACTAGTACTTTTACATTGCGGCTGGCAACTTGGTTCAGTGCTTTACCCTGTGCAGTAAAAATTTGCGCATTAATTGTCAGCAAATCTTTGCGTTCCATGCCTGGGCCACGAGGACGTGACCCAACCAGCAGAGCAATTTCAACACCTTTGAATGCTTCTAGTGGGTCGCTATGCGCAGTCATCGATTGCAATAGTGGGAAAGCGCAATCGTCGAGTTCCATCATGACGCCTTTCAGCGCTTTTTGAGCTTTTTCATCGGGGATCTCAAGTAGCTGCAAAATCACAGGCTGATCTTTACCAAGCATCTCGCCAGATGCAATACGGAACAGCAAGGCGTAACCAATCTGGCCGGCGGCACCGGTGACCGCAACGCGGATGGCGGGTTTAGACATAACAATCTCCGAGAGGACTCTATTGAAGGAAATGCAAATTATTGAACGGCAAGTTTAGCGTTTTTATCTGCGTGCGCTCGTTTATTGGTGCGTGCTTGAAATTGGATAGCATCTTAGGGTAAACGGAGTTGGTCGTCAAATAATCTTATATCTTATATAAGACATAAGATCAATGGACGATATAGCGCTTGTGTGCCAAAATACGGCTACTTGTATCCAAGATGGTGCCTATGTCCGATACTGATCGTCCACGAGCGGCAAGCAAGTCGAAAGCGACTGCAGCTTTTAGCCCTTTGTATCAGCAAATCAAGGCGATGCTGGTTCAGGCACTTGATGATGGCGAATGGAAGCCTGGCGAAGCCATCCCCAGCGAAATTGAGCTTGCGGCTCGGTTTCAGGTGAGCCAAGGTACCGTTCGTAAGGCGGTCGACGAACTAGCCGCAGATCACCTTTTAGTGAGACGCCAAGGTCGGGGCACGTTCGTTGCCACTCATCACGAGGCCAAAATTCGGTTCCGGTTTTTACGTTTGGCGCCCAACAGTGGTGAGCAGCAACCTCCTCAGAGCAAAATCATGAGTTGCCGGCGGCAGCGAGCCAATGCCGAGATGGCTCGTTCTCTCGGGTTGAAGGCGGGTGATCCCCTGATTGCCATCCGTCGGGTCCTCTCGTTTGCCGGCAAAGCAGCGGTGGTTGACGATATTTTTTTGCCCGCTGCGCTGTTCAATGGTTTGTCAGCAGATATTCTCACATCTTATGTAGGGCCTTTGTATGGGCTTCTTGAGTCAAAATTCGGGGTAAGCATGGTGCGGGCAGACGAAAAACTGACCGCCGTGGCAGGTGAGAGCGAGTTCTGTGAGCTGCTGGGCGTCAAAGTTCAAACTCCTTTATTAAGAGTCGACCGAATTTCGTATACTTACGCCGATCGACCAGTCGAGCTTAGAACTGGTCATTATCTTACTGATCATTATTACTACCGAAATAGCTTGATTTAGGTGCTTGTGTGGGGTGATTCGGCGCTTAATCTAGACCAAAGGGTGTGTATTTGAGATAGAAAGTGGCTTTTCTTAGGTTCGTCTTGTACCGAGGTTGTATATCGGCGAGAATATAGTGGTTTCCCCCTAGTGTAAAAAACGCTCACATTGAGGTCGTTATGTCAGATAAAGCGCAAAAACCGCGCCCGCAGTTCAAAAATATCAGTGTCCCCCAGATACTTTTTGCTTATCGGCTCCCGTTAGCCGGCAAGGTGTCGATTCTGCACCGCGTGAGCGGCGCATTGTTGTTTCTCGCTTTGCCTGTGTTGATCGGTTTATTCGCGATGAGCTTTACCTCTGAAGCAGGGTACAACGTGATTTCGGCAGCGACAAGCTACGTCATCGTCAAACTGATTCTCTTGGCGTTCATCTGGGGTTATCTCCATCATTTCTGTGCCGGCATTCGCTACCTGGTGCTTGACCTGCATATTGGTATGGACAAGCATTCAGCTCAAAAAAGCGCTGGCATTGTGATGGGGGTAAGTTTGGGCCTCACCTTTGTTTTTGCGCTCAAACTATTCGGAGCTTGGTAAATCATGGCACTTACAGAAAAAATTGGTACGAAACGCCTAGTTGTCGGTGCACATTACGGCACATTCGAATATTTGGCACAGCGGGTTACCGCCATCATCATGGCGGTCTACACCTTAGTCTTGTTGGTCGGTATTTTGACCATGTCCGGTTTCACGTACCAAGGCTGGCATGGCCTTTTTACCTTTACCGTCCTGATGATGCCCATCGGTCAGATACTGGCATCACTCACCATGATGTCGCTCGCATGGCACGCCTGGATCGGTGTTCGTGATATCTGGATGGATTACGTAGGCAACGTAGGTGTGCGTTTGTTTCTGATGGTCATGACCTTGCTCTGGCTTGTTGGTTCAGTCGTGTACTTCATTAATATCCTCTGGAGAAACTAAGCCGTGGTCGCTATCAACTCTTCTATTCCGCGCCGCCAGTTTGATGTGGTGGTCGTGGGTGCCGGCGGTGCTGGCATGCGCTGCTCGCTCCAGCTCGCCAACGCAGGCCTGTCTGTTGCTGTTCTGTCAAAAGTGTTTCCAACTCGTTCACACACGGTCGCCGCCCAAGGGGGGATAGGTGCATCGCTTGGCAACATGAGCGAAGACAAATGGCTGTGGCATATGTATGACACCGTCAAAGGCTCCGATTGGCTTGGTGATCAAGACGCCATCGAATTTATGTGCCGCGAAGCACCTAACGCCGTGTATGAGCTTGAGCATTTCGGTATGCCCTTCGACAGAAATCCCGACGGTACGATTTATCAGCGTCCGTTTGGTGGTCACAGTGCCAACTTTGGCGAAAAGCCGGTGCAACGCGCCTGTGCTGCTGCCGACCGTACTGGTCATGCATTGCTTCATACGTTATACCAACGCAACGTCGCCTCACGTACGCAGTTCTTTGTCGAATGGATGGCACTTGACCTGCTACGCAACGAAGCGGGTGATGTGTTGGGCGTTACTGCCCTCGAGATGGAAACCGGTGAAATCTTCATTTTTGAAGCCAAAACCACCGTAATCGCCACGGGTGGTGCTGGTCGCATTTGGGCCGCATCAACCAATGCCTTTATCAATACGGGCGACGGCATGGGTATGGCGGCACGTGCCGGTATCCCCATGATGGACATGGAGTTCTGGCAGTTTCACCCAACCGGTGTCGCTGGTGCTGGCGTTCTGATTACTGAAGGTGTGAGAGGTGAGGGCGGTATCCTGCTGAACAAGGATGGCGAGCGCTTCATGGAGCGTTATGCGCCAACCATGAAAGATCTCGCGCCACGTGATTTCATCTCCCGCTGTATGGATCAAGAGATTAAAGAAGGCCGCGGTTGTGGTCCAGAGGGCGCTTATGTCCATCTGAAACTGGATCACCTTGGCGCTGACGTTATCAACAAGCGCTTGCCTTCTATTCTTGAAATTGGTCACAAGTTTGCTAACGTTGACGCGACGAAAGAGCCTATTCCTGTTGTTCCAACCATCCATTATCAGATGGGTGGCATCCCGACCAACATTAATGGTCAGGTGACAACTTGGGCGAACGGTGAACTAAGTGTCGTGAACGGCCTTTACGCCATCGGAGAATGTTCGGCAACATCGGTTCACGGGGCCAATCGGTTGGGCACAAATTCGTTGCTAGATCTGATTGTGTTCGGTCGGGCTGCGGGCAATCACATTGTGAACGCTCATCCAGAGAAACAGCATCATCACCAGCCATTGCCACAAGCGTCTGTTGATTTTTCACTGGCGCGGGTCGATGCACTCGAGTCAAGAAAGGACGGTGAAAAAACTCAAGCCGTCGGTAACGAGATTCGAAATGCGATGCAGAAGCACTGTGGTGTGTTCCGCACGATCGCTTCGCTCAAAGAAGGCGTGACTAAAATTGATGCGTTGGCAGATAAGGTCGATAACATCGCTTTCAAAGACAAATCGAAAGTATTTAATACCGCACGTATTGAAGCCCTTGAGCTGTCGAACATGATCGAAGTCGCCCGCTCGACGATTCACTCTGCCGCTGCTCGCACTGAGAGCCGAGGCGCACATGCGCTTGACGATCATCCTGAGCGCGACGATGAAAACTGGATCAAGCACACGTTGTGGTACTCGGACGGTAATCGCTTGGACTACAAGCCTGTGAACTTGAAACCGCTGACGGTTGAAAGTTTCCCGCCCAAAGTACGTACCTTCTAAGACAGCATCGGGATAATTATCATGAGCACAAAGCGCATTGTTAAGTTTGAAATTTATCGCTACGATCCTGACAAGGACGAGCGTCCCTATATGCAAAAGCTCGAAGTTGAGCTGCAACCGACAGACAAGATGTTGCTTGACGCGTTGCAACGCATCAAGCTGGATGTGGATGATTCGTTGACGTTACGCCGCTCTTGCCGCGAGGGCGTCTGTGGCTCTGATGCGATGAACATCAATGGCAAGAATGGCTTGGCTTGTACCACTAACATGCTCGAACTGAAAGAGCCTGTTGTGCTTCGCCCATTGCCTGGGTTGCCAGTGATTCGTGACCTGGTCGTCGACATGACGCACTTCTTCAACCAATACCATTCAATTCATCCCTACCTGATTAACGACACGCCACCGCCAGAAAAAGAGCGCTTGCAATCGCCTGAGGCTCGCGAAGAGTTAGATGGTTTGTATGAGTGCATCTTGTGCGCTTGCTGTTCGACATCGTGCCCTTCATTTTGGTGGAATCCCGATAAGTTCGTCGGGCCCGCTGGCTTATTGCAAGCCTATCGTTTCATCGCAGATAGCCGTGATCAAGCCACAGGTGAGCGTCTCGATAACTTAGAAGATCCGTATCGGTTGTTCCGTTGTCACACCATCATGAATTGCGTTGATGTTTGTCCCAAGGGGTTAAATCCCTCGAAGGCGATCGGTAAAATCAAAGAGATGTTGGTTCGTCGCACGGTTTAACAGGATATACACTTTGACCAGTCTGACGGATTTAGACAGAACAAGGCTACGTTGGAGATCCCGGCGTGGCCTGTTGGAAAACGATCTGATTTTCACCGAGTATCTTGATGCATATCAGGATACGCTGACTGATGAAGACGTGGGCGCCTTGACGCAGTTGTTCGAGTTAGGTGACAACGAACTACTCGACTTGTTGCTTGGAAGGCTAGAACCGACTGGCGCACTCGACCGTAAACCAGTTCACGATGTGTTAAGTCAAATTCGTAAGCTCTAATTACAACTACAGGAAAAGTAGATGAAACTCGCAGATAACAAAGCCACGCTCTCGTTCTCGGACGGATCTCCGTCGGTAGAATTTCCGATGTACGACGGTACAGTGGGCCCCCAAGTCATTGATATCCGCAAGTTATACGGTCAAACAGGCAAGTTCACCTATGACCCCGGTTTTTTGTCTACGGCAGCCTGCGCGTCGAGCATTACCTATATCGATGGCGACAAGGGTGAATTGCTGTACCGCGGCTATCCGATCGAACAGTTGGCCGTCAACTGCGATTTCATGGATATTTGTTATCTGATTTTGAACGGCGACTTGCCTGACCAGAAAGAAAAACTTGCTTTTGATGACCTCATTACCCATCACACGATGGTCAATGAGCAAATGCACTTTTTTATGCGTGGGTTTCGTCGTGATGCGCACCCCATGGCTGTGCTGACTGGCTTGGTCAGTGCCATGTCTGCGTTTTATCATGATTCGACTGACATTACCGACGAGTACAGCCGTCACGTGTCAGCAATCCGCATGATTGCCAAGATGCCAACCCTGGTTGCCATGGCCTATAAGTACTCGCAAGGCCAGCCATTCATTTATCCACAAAATAATCTGTCGTATACCGGTAATTTCTTGCGGATGATGTTTGCCACGCCCTGCGAAGAGTATGTCGTCAATCCTGTGGTTGAGCGTGCGTTGGATCGGATTTTTATTCTTCACGCCGATCATGAGCAAAACGCATCGACCTCGACCGTTCGTTTGTGTGGCTCTTCGGGTACTAACCCTTTCGCAGCGATTGCGGCGGGTGTTGCTTGCCTGTGGGGGCCGGCTCACGGTGGTGCGAATGAAGCTTGCTTGAATATGCTGGAAGAGATTCAGGCGAAGGGCGGTATGTCTTACGTCGGCCAGTTCATGGAGCAAGTCAAAGACAAAAACTCAGGTGTTCGCCTGATGGGTTTTGGCCATCGTGTTTACAAAAACTACGATCCGCGTGCCAAATTGATGCAGCAGACATGTAAAGAAGTGCTTGCTTCACTTGGCTTGGAAAACGATCCTTTGTTCAAACTTGCGATGGAAGTCGAGCGTATCGCGCTTGAAGACCAGTACTTTGTGGATCGCAAGTTGTATCCAAACGTAGACTTCTATTCTGGTATTGTGCAGCGGGCAATCGGTGTTCCAACAGCACTTTTCACTGCTATTTTTGCGCTTGCCCGCACGGTTGGCTGGATCGCTCAATGGAACGAAATGATTTCTGATCCAGAGTACAAGATTGGTCGTCCACGGCAGTTGTTTGTAGGTTCAACTGAGCGTGATGTGAAGCGTTGATCGACGCCAGATCATAAATAAATGCCGCTGATAGCGGCATTTTTTTTTGAACTTTTCGAATTAAAGCGTTTCTAACGGTACTCATGTTGCAGTGCGGTATGTTGCGCCGTCGCGATTAACAATGAATCAAAATCACGGCCGAAAGAGGCGAAATAAAACGAACGTAATTTTGTATGTAAAAGGTTATACTTCGTTGCCGGCTTTTAAGGCTCCTTTAAACTGCCTTCTGCCTCGCTATCCGCGAATTGGTTTAGCCAAGTAAACGGAAGGTATCCCTGCATCGTAACGAGTGAAGCACTCGACAAGGTGAAGCGTCATATGTCAACGCAATTAGAATTCCTGCAAAACTCCTACCTCTTTGGGGGCAATGCACCATACGTAGAAGAACTCTACGAGTCGTATCTGGATAATCCAGGTTCAGTGCCAGAAAACTGGCGCAATTACTTTGACCAGTTGCAGCACATGCCTGCGACCGATGGCAAAGAAGCTACCCGCGACCAAGCGCACGCCCCTGTCGTAGAGTCTTTCGCGCAGCGCGCCAAGGCCAACGCCTTTGTGCAGCGCGGGGGTGAGCCAGACCTCGCCGTGGCGATGAAGCAAGTGCACGTCCAGAGCCTGATTGCAGCGTATCGCTCGCTCGGCTCACGTTGGGCAGACCTTGATCCGCTTAAGCGTCAAGATCGCCCCTCTATACAAGAACTTGACCCTGCTTTCTACGGGCTAACAGAAGCCGATTTAGATCAAACGTTTTCGGCAACCAACACCCACTTTACGTCCGCGACGACCATGACGTTGCGTGACATTCTCAAATGTTTGCGTGATACGTATTGCCGTTCTGTTGGCGCCGAATTCATGCACATTTCCGATCCAGGTATCAAGCGTTGGATCGTTGAGCGTCTTGAACCTGCACGTAGCGCACCCGAAGTGTCGTCAGAGCACAAGCGTCATTTGTTACAGCAACTGACTGAGGCTGAAGGCCTTGAGCGTTATCTGCATACAAAGTATGTCGGTCAAAAGCGGTTTTCGCTAGAAGGTGGCGAGAGCTTGATCGTTGCGATGGATGAACTCGTCAACCACGGTGGTAATTCTGGTGTCCAGGAAATCGTTGTCGGCATGGCTCATCGTGGCCGGCTCAACGTGCTGGTCAATATCATGGGTAAGATGCCAGGTGACCTGTTTGCCGAATTCGAAGGTAAACACACAGAAGGGTTGATCGATGGCGATGTGAAATACCATAACGGTTTTTCAAGTGATTTATCGACCCCAGGCGGCCCAGTTCATTTGTCATTAGCCTTCAATCCGTCTCACCTTGAAATTGTTAACCCAGTTGTTGAAGGCAGCGTACGTGCACGACAAGAGCGTCGGGGTGCAGCGGGTCATCGTCAAGTCTTGCCGGTGCTAGTCCACGGCGATGCTGCCTTTGCCGGCCAAGGTGTCGTCATGGAGACCTTGAACCTCGCTGAAACGCGTGGTTATGGTACGGGTGGTACGGTTCATTTAGTGGTGAACAATCAAATTGGCTTCACCACCTCCGATCCACGCGACACCCGTTCGACGATTTATTGTACCGACGTCTCTAAAATGATTGAGGCCCCGGTGTTTCACGTCAATGGTGACGACCCTGAAGCCGTCGCCTTTGTCACGCGCCTGGCGTTAGATTTCAGAATGCAGTTTGGCCGTGATGTGGTGGTCGATATTGTTTGCTTCCGCAAACTGGGTCATAACGAACAAGATACGCCGTCGTTAACTCAACCGTTAATGTACAAACGCATCGGCACCCACCCCGGTACTCGTAAGTTTTATGCTGACAAGTTGACCGCGCAGGGCGTGCTAAAAGAGGGAGAGGGCGATCAGCTTGTGAAAGACTATCGCCAGTATATGGAAGATGGTAAGCACACCATTGAGCCTGTGCTCACCGACTATAAGAGTAAGTTTGCGATTGACTGGTCGCCTTTCCTGACAGCGAAATGGACGGACCAGGCTGATACTGGCGTACCACTTGCTGAACTGAAACGGATCGGTGAAAAGCTCACCCAGATACCAGAGGGCTTTACGCCACACCAACTGGTCTCCAAGTTACTTAACGATCGCCGCAACATGGCTCGTGGCGAATTGAATCTGGATTGGGGAATGGGCGAGCATCTTGCTTTTGCCTCCTTGGTTTCGTCAGGCTTTTCAGTTCGCATCACGGGCCAAGATTCAGGGCGCGGTACTTTTGTGCATCGCCATGCTGTTTTGCATGATCAGAATCGTGAACGCTGGGACGACGGTACTTACATCCCTTTGCAAAATGTGTCGGCAGGTCAGGCTCCGTTCGTGGTGATTGACTCGGTACTGTCAGAAGAGGCCGTGTTGGGCTTTGAATACGGCTATTCGTGTGCAGACCCCAATACGTTGACCATATGGGAAGCTCAGTTCGGCGACTTCGTCAATGGCGCACAGGTGGTGATCGATCAGTTTATCGTCGCTGGTGAAGCGAAGTGGGGCCGTCAAAGTGGATTGACCATGATGCTGCCGCACGGCTACGAAGGTCAAGGTCCAGAACATTCATCTGCACGTATTGAGCGGTTCTTGCAATTGTGTGCCGACAATAATATTCAAGCCGTTCAGCCCACGAGTGCGGCGCAGATTTTCCACTTGCTTCGTCGTCAGATGATTCGCAAGTTCCGTAAACCGCTGGTCATTTTTACGCCGAAATCTTTACTTCGTAATAAGGACGCTAGTTCGCCGCTATCAGACCTGACCAAAGGTGGTTTCCAATCCATCATCGGTGAAGTAGATGAGACCGTGAATGCTGCCAATGTCAAACGCGTGCTGGTCTGCTCAGGCAAGGTTTATTACGATCTGGTCAACGGCCGTCGCGAGCGTGAAAACAAGACCACAGCCATTATTCGGATTGAGCAACTCTACCCATTTGCGCACAAGACCTTTGAGACTGAGCTGAAAAAGTATCCTAAGGCGACAGAAGTCGTCTGGGTACAAGATGAGCCGCAGAATCAAGGCCCTTGGTATTACGTCCAACATCACCTGTTTGAAAATATGAGCGAAGGGCAAAAGCTTGGTTACTCGGGCAGGGCTGCATCAGCCTCACCTGCTGCTGGATACATGGCCAAGCATCAAGAGCAGCAGAAAGCGCTGGTAGAGCAGGCGTTTGGCAAGTTCAAGAGCTTTGCCTTGACTAAATAATCTTACAAACTATCGTTAAAAAAAATACGGAAATCACATAATGGCTATCACCGACGTTGTCGTCCCGCAATTGTCCGAATCGGTTTCAGAAGCAACCCTGATGACCTGGAAGAAAAAACCAGGCGATGCGATCACTGCTGACGAAATTCTGATTGAAATCGAAACCGATAAAGTTGTCATGGAGGTCCCTGCGCCTGCTTCTGGCGTATTGGCTGAGATTGTTAAAGCTGACGGCAGTATGGTTACTTCAGGCGAACTGCTCGCCAAGATTGACACTGAGGGTAAAGCCTCGGCAGCTGCATCTGCAGCGGCTGCGGCACCTGCAGCGGCTGCGCTTGCTGCGCCCGCTGCGCCCGCTGCGCCCGCTGCGACAGCCTCAGCGATTGCCTCTCCCTCAGCCGCTAAAATTTTGGCGGAAAAAGGGATTTCTGCTGACGGTGTTGACGGTACCGGCCGTGGTGGTCGAGTGACAAAAGGTGATGCCATGGCAGCTGGATCTGCACCATCCGCTACGCCTGCCACCAAGGCTGCACCCCTGGTCAACCCGGTCATGCCAATGGGGCAATCATTGGATGGTCGCCCTGAACAACGCGTGCCAATGAGCCGTTTACGTGCTCGTGTGGCCGAACGACTGCTTCAGTCGCAACAAGACAACGCCATTCTGACGACGTTCAATGAAGTCAACATGAAGGCTGTCATCGATCTGCGTAATCAGTACAAGGACAAGTTTGAGAAAGAGCACGGCGTGAAACTCGGGTTCATGTCGTTCTTCGTGAAGGCCGCTGTGGCCGCGCTCAAGCGTTACCCAGTCGTCAATGCCTCAGTTGACGGTAAAGACATCATCTATCACGGATACTTCGACATTGGTATCGCAGTGGGCAGCCCCCGCGGATTGGTTGTGCCTATCCTGCGTAACGCAGACCAAATGACCATTGCCGACATTGAAAAAACGATTGCTGACTTCGGCAAACGCGCATCCGAAGGCAAACTTGGCATTGAAGAAATGACTGGCGGCACCTTCTCGATCTCAAACGGCGGTGTGTTTGGTTCGATGCTCTCCACGCCGATCATTAATCCACCTCAGTCGGCAATCTTAGGTGTCCATGCGACGAAAGATCGTCCGGTCGTCGAAAACGGTCAAATCGTGATCCGTCCGATCAATTACCTGGCACTGTCATACGATCATCGCATCATTGACGGACGCGAGGCTGTGCTTGCGCTGGTCGCGATGAAAGATGCGCTTGAAGATCCGCAGCGCATGTTGCTCGAAATTTAATACGAGATTTTTATGTCAAATCAATTTGATGTGGTAGTGATTGGTGCCGGCCCTGGGGGCTACATTGCTGCGATTCGTGCCGCCCAACTAGGTAAATCGGTCGCGTGTATTGATGCGTGGCAGAACGGTAGTGGTGGCCCTGCGCCCGGTGGTACCTGCACTAACGTGGGTTGTATACCGTCAAAAGCGTTGTTGCAGTCCTCTGAGCATTTCGATCAAGCCAATCATCACTTCGCCGAACATGGCATCGAAGTCAGTGGCGTTTCTCTCAAACTAGAGACGATGATTGGTCGTAAAAATAACGTCGTGAAGCAAAACAATGACGGTATTTTGTATCTGTTCAAGAAAAATAAAATTACCTTCTTTCATGGCAAAGGCGCGTTTAATGGCCAGGTAGACGGTAAGTGGGCAATCAAAGTGAGCGGCACGACTGACGCTGACTTGACCGCAACGCACGTCATTATTGCCACCGGTTCATCAGCACGCGAATTACCCGGGTTGCCGTTTGACGAACAGCAGATATTATCCAATGATGGGGCCTTGAATATTGGGGCAGTACCAAAAACACTGGGTGTCATTGGCGCTGGTGTGATTGGGCTCGAGATGGGCAGTGTTTGGCGCCGTCTGGGTGCAGAAGTCACCATCTTGGAAGCGATGCCCGAGTTCCTGGCAGCGGTCGACACCCAAGTTGCAAAAGAAGCCCACAAATTGTTTACCAAGCAAGGCTTGAAGATCAACATGGGCGTCAAAATCGGTGAGATCAAAAAGACGGCCAAGCAGGTTACCGTGCCGTACATTGATGCGGCTGGGGCAGAACAAAAGCTAGTCGTTGACAAACTGATTGTGTCGATTGGTCGCGTACCCTATACCGGCGGCTTGAATGTCGAGTCAGTCGGATTGAAGCTCGACCAACGGGGTTTCGTGGAAGTTGACGGTGATTGCAAAACCAATTTGGCCAACGTCTGGGCCGTCGGGGATGTGGTGCGAGGCCCGATGCTGGCTCACAAGGCCGAAGAAGAGGGTGTCGCTGTTGCTGAACGTATTGCGGGTCAGCATGGTCACGTTAATTTCAACACGATTCCTTGGGTCATCTACACCTCGCCAGAAATCGCTTGGGTCGGTCAAACCGAGCAGCAATTGAAAGCGGCTGGGCATGAATACAAGTCTGGCAGTTTTCCGTTTTTGGCCAATGGTCGCGCGCGAGCACTGGGTGACACGACGGGCTTCGTTAAGATTTTGGCGGATGCCAAGACTGACGAGGTACTGGGGGTTCATATCATCGGACCGATGGCGTCTGAGTTGATCGCCGAGGCGGTCACCATCATGGAATTCCGCGGGGCAGCTGAAGATATCGCCCGTATCTGTCACGCACACCCAACGTTGTCCGAGTCAATGAAAGAAGCGGCTTTGGCCGTTGATAAGCGCACGCTTAACTTCTGATTTGAGTGAGTTTGATCAAAGGTCTGGCTAGGCATCATCGCTTACCCAGGCCTTTGTTTTTCTGCTCGTTGAACACGAGTGTTTCTGATGTTGGCCCACGCGTATGAATGTCGTTGAATACTACGAAAACGTCTTAAAAGAACGCGGTTATCAATCTGATGCAGCTCAGTTGGCTGCGGTAGAACGCTTGCAAACCTATTACGATGACTGGATCGCTTTTAAGTCCAAGCGATCGAATGCCTTTAAAAAGTTGGTATCTAGGCCCGATGTCCCTAAGGGGGTTTATCTTTGGGGCGGTGTGGGGCGGGGTAAAAGCTTTTTGATGGATGCCTTTTACGCTAATGTTCCGGTAGATCGTAAGACCCGCTTGCACTTCCATGAGTTCATGCGAAGTGTGCATCGACAGTTGGACGAAGTAAAAGGGACACAAGATCCACTGGATGAAGTGGCAAAACGTCTGGCCAAGAGCTATCGGCTGATTTGTTTCGATGAGTTCCACGTCTCGGACGTTGCAGATGCAATGATTTTGCATCGCTTGCTATTAAAACTGTTTGAAAACGGTGTGTCTTTCATCATGACCTCCAATTACGAACCGTCCACACTGTATCCCGACGGTTTACACCGTGACCGTATTTTGCCAGCGATCGATTTGATCAAAGGCAAAATGGATGTCCTAAACGTGGATGCAGGCATCGACTACCGTCGCCGCACATTAGAGCAGGTCAAGTGCTATCACACCCCGTTGAATGCAGAGGCAGAAAACGCGTTAAGCGATACGTTTAACCAACTCGCGGACACCGCGCCGATCGATCCCGTGTTATTGATCGAACATAGAGAGATCCGTGCCAAACAACTGGCAGGGTCTGTCGTGTGGTTTGATTTTGCGACGCTATGTGGTGGGCCGAGATCACAAAATGATTATCTTGAGCTCGCAAGCCGTTTTCACGCGGTGATCTTGTCTGGCGTGCCCATCATGGGGCCGAGACAGGCATCAGAAGCCCGCCGCTTTACATGGTTGATTGACGTATTTTACGATCACAAAATCAAGTTGATCATGTCTGCAGCAGGCGAGCCCGAGGCGCTTTACACGACTGGCCCGATGGCCAATGAGTTTCATCGTACCGTGTCGCGTATTCTCGAAATGCAATCTAAAGAATATCTCGAGTCTGAGCGCCGTGATACTGTCAATCTTTAAACTCACCAATCAACATCGCTTATGAATTCACGCGTACTGACCGGCATCACTACTTCAGGTACTCCGCACCTCGGTAATTATGTCGGGGCCATTCGTCCCGCGATTGCGGCGAGTCAAAGCACAACGGTTGACGCGTTTTTTTTCTTAGCGGACTACCACGCACTCATTAAATGCGAAGACCCAGAGCGTATTGCCCGGTCGCGGCTTGAGATCGCCGCGACGTGGCTCGCTTGCGGGCTCGATCCGTCTCGGGTGACGTTTTATTGTCAGTCCGATATCCCAGAAATTCCAGAACTGAGTTGGATGCTGACTTGCGTGACGGCCAAAGGGATGATGAATCGCGCGCATGCCTATAAAGCCTCTGTCGATCAGAATCATGCCAAGGGCGTCGATGAGGACGATGGGATCACGATGGGGCTATTTTCTTACCCCGTTCTTATGGCAGCTGATATTTTGATGTTCAACGCACATCATGTGCCTGTTGGACGCGATCAGATCCAACATATTGAGATGACTCGAGATATTGCGCAACGATTCAATCATTTGTTTGGTCAGGGCAACTCTTTTTTTGTCTTACCTGAGGCGGTGATTGCAGAAGATGTGGCAACCTTACCCGGTCTCGATGGACGCAAGATGTCCAAGAGTTACAACAATACGATACCGTTATTCGAAGGCGGTGCGAAGGCCCTGAAAGCGGCCGTAGCTCGTATCGTGACTGATTCATTGGGCCCTGGTGAGCCTAAAGATGCTGACGCTTCACACCTCTACCTGATCTATAAGGCATTTGCTCGGCCAGAAGAATCGGCGGCGTTTCATGCAGACTTGGCGGCCGGACTCGGTTGGGGCGATGCCAAGCAACGATTGTGCGACCGTATTGAAGCTGAGCTTTCGCCGATGCGCGACAAGTATGAAGCTTTAATGCAAAATCCGGCTGCGATCGAAGAGTCGTTGGCCATTGGTGCCCAGAAAGCCCGCAAGATTGCCACGCCACTGATGCAAACGCTAAGACAGTCCGTCGGTATTCGCAAATTGTCGGGTAGCGCGAACAAAACGAGCGGCCAACCTTCGTCAGCCAACAAAGGTGGTAAGGGCGCGCGTTATGTGAGCTTTCGTGATGAGGCGGGACAGTTCAGATTTAGATTGCTGGCAGCCGATGGGGCAGAGTTGTTCTGCTCGATTGCTTACGCGGATCCTAAACAAGCGGGTGCTGTCCGTAAGCAGCTTGAGTTGAGATGGGCGGATGACTTTATTGTCTTGCAGGGCGACACAGGCTTTAATTTGTCTCTCGATGGGCAAATCGTCGCACACGGCCCAGCGACAACATCGCTGGTTGAAAGAGATCTCTTGTTGCAAACCTTGCGGGTTTCGATGGTGCCTGAAGTAGCCGAGTAACCCCAATGGGATACATCAGCCATTCATTCGCGAGTCTGCCACAACGTTCGATGATCAGCCGGTCACTAGTTCGTATCCGGCGCCTGCCGGCGAAACAACGGATACAAAAATCAGTGGTTCAGCCCCTGTGTTTAAAACGCCATGAACTTCACCACGGTGAGCGATCACCACGTCGCCGGCTTTAATCGGTCTGGTAGCGCCTGTCTTGTCGAATCGGTACTCACCTATACCTGACTGGATAATCCACGTGTCCTGTCCGACTGGATGAAGATGGGCACTGATACTTTGCCCCGGTTGCACGTACCACGCAATCACCGCTGAGTCCTCAGACTCAGTGACGACCGACCGAATTGGCTCACCCACATTGGGTTTAAGGAAAGCGCTGCTTTGGAAGATTCTTTCATGCATGATTCGCCTGCTCGATGAAGGGGTTAAGCGCGGAGTGCTGTTACTTCAATTTCGATCTTCATGCGAGGGTCTGCTAGCCCGGCCACGAACATCGTTGCGGCGGGTCGCACATTGCCGAAATAGCGTAGAAGGACCGGCCAGCAAGGTTCAAAGTCATCAGCCACCGGCAAGATATAGTGCACACGAACCACATCGGCTAACGATGCATGGGCCTGTTGCAGCGCGTGTTCAATGTTTTTCAGGCATTGCTCGGCTTGCTCTACCACAGAGTCAGAAATTGTCATCGTTGAGTAGTCGAACCCAGTCGTCCCAGACACAAAGATCCAAGGATCAGCGACTACCGCTCGCGAATACCCCATTTTCTCTTCAAAGGATGAACCACTACTAATAAGCTTTCGCGTCATGGATGACTCTCATAAAAAAGAACAACGTGGATACTTCACTGACGCTATTGGTGCTTGGCGCTTCTTCAAGCTCTCTAATCGTTAGCGCTTGAGTTTCGCAAAGGCAGCTGCCATTGCCCCACCCGTTGCCGTTTCAGATGGATTCATTGACCTTTGCTTGCCAGTATCTTGCCGCGTGCCTGCCGCCCGTTGATTGCCTGACCGAGGCCCAATAGAGCTTGCTGATCCAACAGATCTGGCTGGCGGGGTGTCATCGTTAAGACGCATCGTCAAAGCGACCCGCTTGCGTGCGACGTCGACTTCTTGAACCCGCACCTTCACCATCTGGCCGACACGCACCACATCACGTGGATCAGAAACAAATTTGTCCGCGAGCGCCGAGATATGCACCAGCCCATCCTGATGCACACCTATATCCACAAAGGCACCAAAATTGGCGACATTGGTGACAACTCCCTCAAGAATCATCCCCGGAATCAAATCCTTTAAGGTTTCAACGCCTTCCTTGAAGGTCGCCGTTTTGAATTCGGGGCGTGGGTCACGACCCGGCTTTTCAAGCTCTGCCAAAATATCGCGAACCGTCGGCACTCCAAATTTCTCATCCGTAAATTCTGACGGCGATAGCCCCTGTAGTTTTTCGCGATGCCCGATCACTTCTTTGACATTGGCAGCGATTTTTTTCAGAATTCTTTCTACGACAGGATAAGCCTCAGGGTGGACAGAAGATGCGTCCAAGGGATTGTCACCGTGAGCAATGCGTAAAAAACCTGCCGCCTGCTCAAATGCTTTTTCACCAAAACGGGACACCTCAAGCAATTGACGGCGGTTTCGGAAAGCACCTTGCTCATCGCGCTTAGCAACAATGTTTTTAGCTAAGGTGCTGTTAAGCCCTGAAACGCGGGTCAACAAAGCAACGGACGCTGTGTTGACATCCACCCCGACGCCGTTGACGCAATCTTCGACCACCGCATCGAGCGATCGCGCAAGTTCACGTTGATTTAAATCGTGTTGATATTGGCCGACGCCGATCGCTTTGGGATCAATCTTCACCAACTCAGCGAGTGGGTCTTGCAGACGGCGGGCAATCGACACTGCCCCGCGCAAACTCACATCGAGATCGGGAAACTCAAGCGCAGCCAATTCAGATGCTGAATAAACCGATGCGCCAGCTTCAGAGACGACAACGCGCGTCAATTTCAGGTCGGGATGTGCCGCCATCATGTCGCCAACCAATTTTTCTGTCTCGCGAGAGGCAGTACCGTTGCCGATCGCGACGAGTTCAATCTGATGTTTTCGAGCGATGTTCGCCAGGACGGCAATCGACCCCTCTCGGTCGAGACGAGGTTCGAACGGATAGACGGTGTGGGTTTCAACTACTTTACCCGTCTTGTCGATGGCAGCGACTTTGACCCCCGTGCGAATGCCGGGATCCAAACCCAGCACCGCCTTCGGCCCAGCCGGTGCAGCCAGCAAGAGATCTTTCAAATTTGCCGCGAACACTCGCACGGCCTCTGCTTCTGCAGTTTCACGCAAACGTGTCACCATTTCGCTCTCGAAACTGGTTAATAGTTTGACGCGCCAAGTCCAGCGACAGACGTCGGCTAACCATTTAGCGCGAGGCGAAGGTGACAACTCGAAAAGATCTTTGCCTAACTTTAGAAACTGGCCAATCCGCACCACGCACGGATGCGGCACGAGTGCATCAAGAGACGCCTCTAAACCGACGCGAATCTCAAGCATGCCCTGTTGTCGTCCGCGCAACAGCGCGAGTATTCGGTGTGATGGCAGTGTGCGCAATGGCTCGTTGAAATCAAACCAATCACGAAAATTTTCACCCTCGGCTTCTTTCTCCTCAATGACTTTTGAGTAAAGATAACCCGTTGCCCACAGATGAGTGCGCATGTCTTCGAGCAAGTCGGCATTTTCTGCATATCGCTCAGCCAAGATGTCTCGGGCACCGTCCAACGCGGCCTTGGCATCCGTGATGTTGGCGTCGACGTTCAAATAACCGGCAGCGATCGATAAAGGGTCGCATGTCAGGTCTGCAAGAATCTGATCAACCAGTGGTTCAAGCCCGGCCTCACGGGCAATCTGGGCGCGCGTGCGACGTTTGGGCTTGAATGGGGCATACAAATCTTCAAGGCGCTGTTTAGTATCGGCTTGATCAATCAGCGTATTGAGTTCGGGCGTCAGTTTTCCCTGTTCGGTAATCGACCCAAGGATGGCAGCGCGCCGCTCTTCTAGGTCACGCAAATAAAGCAATCTGACATCAAGATTTCGCAAAACGGTGTCATCTAACCCGCCAGTTGCTTCTTTACGGTATCTTGCAATAAAAGGGATCGTTGAGCCGTCATCGAGAAGTTCAATGACTGCTTGAATCTGGTTGGGGCGAATTGAAAGTTCGCTAGCGAGTTGGTTGATGACCCTAGTCAGGGCGGCGGCGGACAGATTTTCAGCAATGCTCATTGATCAGACTTAAAAGGTTGCGGCGAATCAGATGATTTTGCCACATCCAGAGAGAGGACAGCCTTTCAGGCAGTATGATCAAGCACCTGATAGGTTTTTGAATGCAAAATTCGTCGATTAAAGAAGTATTTTCAGCGCAAGGCCCGCTTGCACAACACGCACCGGGTTACCGGGTTCGCCCCGCTCAGATTGAGTTGGCCGAGCAGGTCGAGCTCACCATTGCATCACGCAGCACGCTGATCGCTGAGGCTGGCACGGGTACCGGCAAAACGTGGGCATACCTTGTACCAGCGTTATTGAGCGGCGGCAAGGTGTTGATTTCAACGGGCACTCGTACATTGCAAGATCAACTCTTTACGCGCGATTTGCCAAGAGTCAGAGACGCATTGTCGATGCCTGTGTCTATTGCACTCTTGAAAGGTCGTGGCAATTACGTTTGCCACTATCATCTTGCTCGTTTACAAGAAGAAGACCGAGGGTTGAGATCCCGAGCTGAAGTGCATCAACTGAGGCAGATTCACACCTTTACTAAACAATCGACGACAGGCGATCGGGCTGATTTGGGTGTCGTCCCAGAAGAGGCAGAAATCTGGCAACGCGTCACGTCGACCCGAGAAAATTGTCTTGGTCAAGATTGCCCGAATGTGAAAGATTGTTTTGTTCTAAAGGCCCGGCGTCAGGCGCAAGAGGCCGAAGTGGTGGTCATCAACCACGCGCTTTTCATGGCCGATGTCGTGCTCAGAGAAGAAGGGGTCACCGAACTGTTGCCAGAAGCTGACACGGTCATCTTTGACGAGGCACACCAATTGCCTGACACGGCCACACGGTTTCTCGGTTCGAGCATTTCGACGCATCAATTTCTTGATTTGGCCAAGCTGGTTGAGACTGCAGGTTTGGCCCATGCACGCGAGTCTTCGAACTGGTCTGAGCAGGCTCGCCGAATCGATCAAGCTGCAAAAGATTTGCGATTGTCATGCGCATCGCTCGAAAAGATCCCCTCGCGAAAGGTGACGTATGAGGCTTTTGTCGAGCGCAGTGAGTTTGATGATGCTCGATCAAAGCTCGCGCTCGCCTTATCTGATATCGGCGACATGCTCAAAGTGCTTGAGCAAAAGCATCCAGATCTGGCGATTGCTGCTCGAACCTGTCATGAGCTTGAACAAAGCATTCACGATTGGGATGCTGCGAGCCAACGAACCAGCAGCATTGATCATCAGATTGTGCGCTGGATAGAACTTGGACAGCATCACGTTCGTTTGCATGCAGCCCCTCTGTCGGTCGCCGAGGCCTTTGCAAAATACCGAGAAGCCTCACAAGCGTGGGTATTTACTTCAGCGACCCTGTCTGTCCAAGGTGACTTTGGCCACTTTATTGCTCGGTTAGGGCTCGAAGGTGCAACCACCTTGCGGATGGAATCCCCTTTCGATTACGCCAAACAGGCCTTGCTCTATGTACCAACTGAGCTGCCCCCCCCTCAGGCACACGATTTTTTACCCGCCTTTGTTGATTTGCTGTTCCCACTGATACAAGCAAGTCAGGGTGGGGCGTTGATTTTATGCACGACCTTGAGGGCCGTAGAACGTGTGGCTCTCTTGTTGGGTGATTTATATGAGGCGCAGGGGATCGATTGGCCTATTATGCGCCAGGGGTTCGGCACACGCCGTGACTTATTAGAGAAATTCCGAACCCTTGATCACGCCGTATTGGTTGGTAGCGCCAGTTTTTGGGAAGGCATAGACATTGCCGGTGAACGCTTGACGTTGGTAGCGATCGACAAACTACCATTTGCCCCCCCAGACGATCCGGTCTTGGAAGCGCGTCTGAGACATTGCCGTGAGCAAGGGGGGAACCCCTTTATGGAATATCAACTGCCCGAGGCAGCAATTTCGCTCAAACAGGGCGCCGGTCGTCTGATTCGCACTGAAACTGACTGGGGGGTACTGATGGTTGGGGACACCAGACTCGTCGACAAACCCTACGGTAAGCAACTCTGGAGGGGGTTGCCGCCGTTTGCTCGGACCAGAGAGCAGCAAACAGCGATTGACTTTTTAACCGAGAGAACCGGGTCGGGCAGCCAGTCTTGACCAGAGGCCCGAGTTTTTAACCGTGTTTTATGCGTGAATAGTCCCCGTTCATGGGGATCACGTCAAAATAGACTGAGCGGGTTGTACCAGGGGTATTTTTCCCCAAAACCTTCGGCGATTAAGCGCGTATTCGGGAAGTTTTTCAATAGAATCCGCTCTGTATCGTTGCGTAAGTCTGCCATCCCCAGTTTTTCGTAGGACATCATCATGATGTAAAGCGCAGGCTCGGCGGAGGGCACCCCCTCAAACTCGGTCACCACAATTTGCGCCCTGTTGATCGCTGCGACGTAGGCATAACGCTCATAGTAATAACGCGCAATGAAGAGCTCATTTTGCGCCATCGTGTCGACGAGCCAGATGACCCGTTTACGTGCGTCAGGTGTGTACTTACTGTCGGGGAAACGCGAGATGAGCTCATTGAAGGCTGCATAGGATTGGCGCATTGAGCGTTGGTCACGTTCACCAGGATTTTGCCCAGTCAGGTTTGCGAAGAGGGCGCTCGGCGGGGTAAAGGTAATTAACCCCTTCAAATAGAACATGTAATCCATGCTCGCATGCGCAGGGTACTGTTGCTGGAAGCGATTGATCGTCGCCAGCGCCTTTTCACTTTCTTTATCCTTCCATTCGCAATAGGCCAAGTCAATCATTGCCTGCTGGGCGTACGTGCCAAACGGGTATCGCGCTTCGATGGCTGAGAAGCGTTCTTTGGCGAGCTTCCAGTTGCCCTCTGACATTTCTGCTTTACCGTCAGTCAATAGTTTTTCGGCAGACCAGTTAGCAGTCGGGTCGTACTCTGTCCCTTTACTAGAACAACCCGTCAGCGCAATGGCGCAGAGAAGGACAAATAATCTGATAAACGCAGTTGCGTTCAGGTGCAGGTGGGGTAAGTTAAAACGGGTCTGTCCGATCACGTCACGATCCTTGGTGGTAGCATTCGCTTTCCATTATATGTCTAGTCTCATGATCCAATCTTTAGAAATTGCTGATAACTTGCCAGATGACGAGCCCCTTGTGTTTAAAGTGGTCGATGGCATGCCCTTGGATCGGCTCGACAAGTTGTTAGCGCAGCTCATTCCTCAACATTCGCGCAGCAGATTGCAGGCGTGGATAGAGGCGGGACACGTACAGGTTAACGGGAAAGTCGCCAAAATTCGCCAATCGCTGAGAGAGGACGACCTCGTGACCGTGTATGAGCAACCGGCCCCAGAGGATCAAGCGTTTTCTCCAGAACCCGTCGATTTTGAGGTGCTCGAAGAAAGCAACGAGTGGATTGTCGTGAATAAGCCCGTTGGTCTCGTTACCCACCCCGGTGCGGGCAACTGGAGCGGCACGCTCCTAAACGGTTTGCTGTTTCGGTATCCAGAGCTTGCTCACGTGGCGAGAGCCGGCATTGTGCATCGTTTGGACAAAGACACCTCAGGTTTGCTAGTGGTTGCGCGTAGCGAAGTCGCGCAAACCCATTTGGTAAGGCAGTTGCAAGCACGCACGATGGGACGCCGTTATCTCGCATTAGCTCATGGGCGTATGTTGTCTGCGAATACTGTGGATAAGCCGATTGGGCGCGACCCAAGGGTGCCTGTCAGAATGACCGTGGATAAACCGAGTGCACCGAAAACCGCCGTGACCCACTACGAATTGGCGCGAACGGGCGAATATCACGAGTCCAATGTCTCGCAGGTCATTTGCCGCCTTGAAACGGGGCGCACCCATCAAATTCGGGTGCACTTATCGAGCCTGGGGCATCCCTTGCTCGGTGACACGCTTTATGGCGGTCGCATACTCGGGCAGGCACAGCGACAAATGTTGCACGCCTACGAACTGGCATTTGACGATCCCGTCAGCGGCGACACGATCCAAGTCACCGCCCCAATACCCGCCGATATGAGCGTGGTATTGGATGCGGTTCGATGGCAGTGATAGGTTGAATTTCACGGGTTAGATTGCATGGTTCAGCATCAAACGGAAAACTCGATTGACGTCGTCAGGCCCAGCAAATCCTGGGCGGGTGTTGATTTGTTTTGTACGACACGTGCCGGCGGTGTGAGCATCCCGCCATTTGACAGTTTTAACTTAGGATTGGGGGCGGGTGATGACCCCGTGGCCGTTCACACGAATCGAGATCGGCTGATGACACTCGTCCCAGCCAAGCCCTACTGGTTGAAACAGGTGCATGGCGATGTGGTTCACCAAGTCGACTTGGTGCCCTCGGTCGCTGATTGGCAAACACCTGAAGGTGACGCGAGTGTGACCACACAGCCCGGCCGGGTGCTGGCAATACTTACCGCCGACTGTTTGCCTATCGTGCTTGCCGACGATCTTGGGAAGGTTTTAGGGGTCGCTCATGCAGGATGGCGCGGTCTGGCGTTGGGGGTATTAGACCGTACCGTCGAGGCGATGAGATTGTTGCAACCGGACTGTAAGTCCCTCAAAGCCTGGATTGGCCCTGCGATTAGTCAAACAGCCTTTCAAGTTGGGCAAGACGTGCACGATGCGTTCGTGCTGCCGGATCCCGATGCAAAAATGAGCTTTGCGATCGATCAGCGCGAACCCGGTAAATGGCTCGCTGATCTTCCAGGCCTAGCGCAGCGCCGTCTCGAAAGCATGGGCATTATGGATATTGAAAACGCGGCTCTCTGTTCCTTTTTAGATGCAGAAGCGCGTTTTTTTTCATATCGGCGAGACAAAATAACCGGTCGGATGGCCACATTGGCGTGGCTCACGAGAGGGTGAAGTAACATTCAGGACGACTGTTTACCCTGATTGACAGGCAAGATTTGCTAGATCAACATATGACTCATTCATTAACGCAGATCTGTCGTGCTTTGTCTTTTGAGGGTGTCAGCTTGAATTTACCATTGCCAACTGATTGGGTCGTACCGCCAGGTATCGAGCAGAAAGTCCTCGAGTCAATCCGCACAGAGTTTTTCAAGCGTTGGCACGAGTTGACGACCTCAGCTGCCGAGCAGCAACTGCCTTCCTTGTCAGATCGACGCTTCTCTAGTCCGGCCTGGTCGGCCAACCCGAACTATTTGATGATGGCGCATTTTTATCTGTTGTCTGCTGAGTCGATGCAGCGCATGGTCGAGGCGACGGACGGCCCGCCCGAGTTGAAAGAGCGGTTGCGCTTTTCAATCTCTCAGTGGCTTGATGCCATGTCACCTGCTAATTTTTTGGTGACTAACCCTGATGCCCAAGAAAAGTTGCTCAAGACCAGCGGCGAGTCGGTCGTGGCGGGTTTGAATAACCTGTTTGAAGACTTGCAAAAGGGGCGAATCACTCAGACTGATGAATCCAAATTCACGGTCGGTGAAAATGTGGCAACTACCCCTGGTAGTGTGGTTTTTCAAAACAAATATCTTCAACTCATCCACTATCAACCCGTCACCTCAACGGTTTATGCTCGCCCTATTTTGCTGGTGCCGCCCTGCATCAACAAGTTTTACGTGCTCGACTTGCAGCCTGAAAACTCTCTGGTTCAACATACGTTGGCGCAGGGGTTTAACGTGTTTCTGGTTTCATGGCGTAACCCTGTGCCCGAAGACAGCGATGGTATCGACAAGGCCACGTGGGATGAATATCTGGAAGAGGGCGTGTTGAAAGCCATTGAGGTTGTTCGAACCATTTCTGGTCAAAGCAAAATCAACACACTCGGGTTCTGCGTCGGCGGTACGATGTTAGCGACAGCACTGGCGGTTGCGGCCTCTCGTGGGCAAGAACCTGCAGCCTCCCTGACGCTGCTTACCTCGATGTTAGATTTTAGTGATACTGGTGTCTTAAATGTGTTCGTCGATCCCCAGCAGGTTTCAATGCGCGAGAAACAAATCGGGCAAGGCGGGTTAATGACCGCGCGCGAACTATCAACGACTTTTTCATTTTTACGCCCCAATGAGTTAGTGTGGAACTACGTCGTCTCTAACTATCTAAAAGGCGAGAAGCCCCCCGCGTTTGATTTGCTCTACTGGAACAGCGACAGCACCAATTTGCCTGGGCCATTTTTCACTTGGTATTTCCGCAATACCTATCTTGAAAACAACTTGCGTGAACCTGGCAAGTTGAAATGTTCGGGCGTGCCAGTGGATTTAAGCAAAATCAGGATTCCCGCGTACTTATACGGATCCAAGGAAGACCATATCGTGCCTTGGAAGACGTCCTACCTGTCTACCCAAGTCTTGCGCGGTGAGAAGCGATTCGTGCTCGGTGCCTCGGGCCATATCGCTGGGGTCATCAATCCACCAGCTAAAAATAAGCGTAGCTTCTGGGCTTGCAACGATAGCGTAGACCATGCGAGTGCAACGCAGTGGTTTGACAATGCCGTAGAAACACCGGGCAGCTGGTGGAACGATTGGACATCATGGTTGGCCAAACACTCGGGTCGAAAAATCAAAGTTTCTGCAAAGACTGGCAACGCAAGTTATCCAGAAATAGAGCCCGCACCTGGGTCTTATGTAAAAGTTAAAGCTATTTAAAAAAGGGGAACAAAATGAGTAAAAAAGTCGCTTATGTCACCGGTGGGATGGGAGGGATCGGAACAGCGATCTGTCAGCGTCTGGCCAAAGAGGGCATGACGGTGATCGCGGGATGCGGCCCCACGCGCAACTTTCAGCAATGGATTGACGAGCAAGCGGCGCTTGGCTACACGTTTCACGTATCGGTCGGTAACGTCTCTGATTGGGATTCAACGGAGGCCGCTTTTAAAAAAGCAGTCGCTGAACATGGCCCGATTGATGTGCTCGTGAACAATGCCGGTATCACCCGAGATGGGGTGTTTCGTAAAATGAATGTGCAGGATTGGCAAGCGGTGATGGACACGAACGTGACCAGTCTGTTCAATGTTACTAAACAAGTGATCGATCCGATGGTTGAACGGGGTTTTGGCCGTATCATCAATATCAGTTCGGTCAACGGTCAAAAGGGTCAGTTCGGTCAAACCAACTATGCGACCGCGAAAGCTGCCATTCACGGCTTTACAATGTCGCTAGCGCTTGAAGTTGCCAGTAAAGGGGTCACTGTCAACACGGTATCACCGGGTTATATCGGGACCGATATGGTGAAGTCAATCAGACCAGACGTCCTGGAGAAGATTGTTGCCACGATTCCAGTAAAACGCCTGGGGCGTCCCGAGGAAATCGCTTCGATTTGTGCGTGGATTGCGTCGGAAGATGCGGGTTTTTCAACCGGTGCAGATTTCTCGCTGAATGGCGGTTTGCATATGGGGTAAGCACATGCCTAACCGCATGATCGTCTCATGTGGTCAGGCCAAGCCCTTAGTCCGACAAAGAAGGTAACTAGAGAATCAGATGGCTGAAGCAGCAACGAACAGTGCAGTGCGGTTAATCAAAAAGTACCCAAACCGGCGTCTTTACGATACCCAAACCAGCACCTACATTACCTTGACCGACGTCAAACAACTCGTGCTGGATCAAGAGGTGTTTAAGGTCGTGGATGCCAAGTCCCATGAAGATCTGACACGTAGCATTTTGTTGCAAATTATTTTGGAAGAGGAGAGCGGCGGGGTGCCGATGTTCTCGTCAACCATGTTGGCTCAAGTCATCCGGTTTTATGGCCACGCCATGCAAAGTGTGATGGGATCTTATCTTGAAAAAAACATCCAAGCTTTCATGGATGTGCAAGACCGTATCGCAGAGCAATCCAAAGGGGTTTACGGCAATCAGTTTGGGCCTGAAACTTGGGCGCAGTTTTTGAATGCTCAAAATCCGGTGATGCAGAATTTGATGAACGGCTACGTTGAACAAAGTAAACATCTGTTCACCCAGATGCAAGACAAGATGCAAGATCAAACGCGCCAGCTCTTTAGTTCTTTTCCGTTCACGCCGACTGCTGGTGGCCCAAACGGAAAAGACGATAAGCCTAAATAATTACCCTTCTTTAATACGGGTGGCAATGTGATCCAACGCCTCTTGAACTTGATCGATCAAGATCAAACACAGATCTCCTGGCACTAAGTCTTGCAGTGCGGTATCGATGGCAAGAAATTCACCTCTGATCTCTTGAACTTCTTTTGTCCTCGATACCTTTTCCAATCCTTTGCGTAAAAGAAGCAGCACTTCGCCGTCTTCTCTTCCACGTTGGCACTGGTCTTGATACAGAATCGCTTTGTCGAAAACCTCTCCGAGTATTTCAGTTTGTCGAATGATGTCTTCGTCACGTCGGTCGCCCGCACCGCTGATGACAACGGTTCGGCGTTTGGCGGTCATACTTTCGATGGCTGGCACCAACGCTTCGATAGCGTCGGGGTTGTGCCCATAATCTGCGATGACCGTTGCGCCGCGATAATCGAAAACGTTGAACCGGCCCGGTGCAGTTTGCGCATCGTTGACGAAAGTCGACAAACCGGCCTGGATGGTGGTGAAGTCGACACCAAGTGCCCAAGTCGCAGCAATCGAGCACATGGCATTGTCGATTTGAAAACCGATGGTGCCACCGCGAGTGAGCGGAATGCTGCTCAATGGGATGCGATGCTCAAAAACACCCTCTGCACACACAAGGTGGTCTTGGTCTTTGAACACCACTCGTTTACCCTGAGCACGATGCGTGATCAGAACTGGGTGTTGAGGATCGATTGAGAAGTAAATGACCGAACCGGGGCAGCTCGCAGCCATCTTCGAGACTAGCGGGTCTGTGGCATTGAGCACGGCAGTTCCGTGCGGGGAAACGTTCTGAACGATGACTTGTTTGACTAACGCTAAGCCGTCAACGGTGTCGATGTAGTTCATGCCCAGGTGGTCACCCATCCCAATGTTGGTGACGATGGCGACGTCGCAGCGATCGAAGGCTAACCCTTCGCGCAGGATACCGCCACGAGCGGTCTCAAACACAGCGGCATCGACATAGGGATGCATCAAGACGTTTCTTGCGCTACGAGGCCCGCTACAGTCACCCGTATCGATACAACGATGCTCGATATAGACACCGTCAGAATTGGTCATGCCAACACGATGGCCTGCCGCCGTCATCAAATGAGCAGATAAACGTACGGTTGTCGTTTTGCCATTTGTCCCAGCCACTGCGATGACGGGGATTCTGCCATTCTCGCCTGCACTGAACATGGTCGAGATGATGGCTTCACCGACCGCCCGACCTTGTCCGAAGGATGGGTTCAGATGCATGCGTAAGCCTGGCGCAGCGTTGATTTCAACAATACCGGCGTGTTGTTCTTCCATGGGTTTATGCATGGTCTCAGCAACGAGATCAACCCCGGCGATGTCTAAGCCGACCATCTTGGCTGCGGTGACAATTCGAGCGGCCAATTCAGGGTGGACCTCATCTGTCACATCCGTGGCACTGCCGCCAGTGCTCAGGTTGGCGTTGTTTCGTAGCAGCACGCGTCTGCCTTTGGCAGGGATCGAATCGGCGGTTAGTTCCTGTTTGGCCAGTGTGGCTAAGGCAATGTCGTCAAACCGGATTTTCGTCAACGGCGTGGCGTGACCATCGCCACGCAGCGGGTCGAGATTGACTTGATCAACCAAGTGTCTGATGGTACTTTGACCGTCGCCGATGACATGTGGAGGGTCACGCCGGGCAGCTGCTATCAATCGATCGCCGACGACCAACATCCGAAAATCATGTCCGGGGATGTAACGTTCAACGATGACATCTCGGCTAATGTCGGCGGCAGTTGCAAAGGCGGCGATCAATTGTTCGTGCGTCTCAATATTGACCGCTACGCCTTTGCCTTGGTTGCCGTCTCTGGGCTTGACCACAACGGGTAGACCGATTTTTTTCGCAGTATCCCACGCCTCATCAACCGTTGAGACCACGTAACCGTGCGGCACAGGTACACCAGCTACATCCAGCAGCATCTTGGTTAAGTCTTTATCCTGAGCGATCGCTTCAGCGATTGCACTGGTATTGTCTGTTTCAGCGGCTTGAATTCGGCGTTGCTTACTCCCCCAGCCGAATTGCACCAAACTACCTTCAGTCAGGCGACGATAGGGAATGTCTCGCGCGATCGCCGCGTTGACGATTGAGCCGGTGCTGGGTCCAAGTCTGATGTCCTCGTCCAGTTCTCGAAGGGTTTTCAGTGATGAGGCGATGTCAAAGCCTTCATTATTCAGGGCTGCGAGACACAAGGATTCAGCCAACGTCAGGGCAAGTCGACCGACAGCCTCTTCCGAGTACTCGACCACCACTTGAAAGACCCCAGCTTCAGGCGTGCTGATCGTCTGAGCGAAAGCAACTGGGCAACCCGCGGCAGCCTGTAAGCCAAGGGCGACCGCCTCTATTGCATGTGCCATTGAGAGCGGATCTTTATGCCCTAAAGGGCGAAGCGCCCGGACGTCAGGAAACCTGGCACGAAGTCGAGTGGAAAAATCCGGAATTTGATCCAGATCACACTCAACACCTTCGCAGGTAACCACCGCCTCAATGGCGGTGTGTCCACTCCACAAATTGGGGCCGCGCAAGGCGCGAATACGTGAGACTTCCATGTTGGTTCCTCTGGGTATTGAGCGAGAGTATGGGTGATTTAACGCAGCGGGCTGAGTAGGCCCGCTGCAATGAGATCCGTCGACAAACCGAGTGCCCAAGAGGCGGCGGCCCCGGCTAGGGCGGTAGATCGCGTCTGATCCGATGGCGCTTGCAAAACAAAGGGGCATTGATCGACAGCCACTAACTTGATTCGATCATTGCCTTGTGCAAGCACGACTTGCCCTTGCTCAAGCAATACCGCACGATGCCCTTGCCGAAGGTGTTCTTGAATCAAAGTCTGCGTGGGATTCAGGCTGTAAAAGGTTACCGCCCCTTCGCAATACTCAGCCAGAGAAGCGACAATCGAATCGTCTGCGTTGAGTACTGCCGTACCGGTTTTCAATACCACGTCAACAAGTGTTCTAAAAATTTTGATCAGATCATCGCTATCCGAGAGATGATGCATGTCATACGCCTGAAACTCATCAGACCATTGAATGCGCGTGACCACGCTGACATCACACACCTCGAATGGCAAGCCGTTGGCAAGAATTTCGTGGCCGGTTGTCTCGATGACAGCTGCTTGTACTTCCCGATTCAATAGCAGTCTGCGAGCCTGATCGAAGTTTGCGCTATTGTCTGGGCTGATGCGACGACGACCCACTTGTAACCCTGTTTTCGCCGCAATCCCCGTTTCCCAGCCATTCAAGTTCATGAGCTTAAACAGTAGGGTGCTTAAATGGTCGAGGTTGTCCGTGCCACCGAGCCCAACGATCGGGATCAACCCGCTGTCGGTGGGGCCAAACATGTGATCCACAATGGCCCGGCCAACAGGGCGAGCCTGACCTTCTGCAGGTTTGATGTGCATAAGTAACCCAGGACCCGCGTTGACTTCAACGATCGCTCCGGCTTGTTGACTCAATGGCTGAGAGATATCTTTTGCGACCAGATCAATCCCTGCGATGTCTAAGCCCACAATGCGTGCCGCCATGGCAACGGTGTCGGCCACCTCGGGATGAACGTCGTCCGTACAATCGATCGCGACGTTGCCACTGCGTTGAATGATGACGGTACGGCCATCGTCAGGAATGGATTCTGGCGTCAGGCCTTGTTTTTCGAGTTCAAGTCGATTGGCTGAATCAAGGCGGATAAAGTTCAGCGGATGATCTTCGTTACGACCTCTGCGTGGGTCAGCATTGATCTGGCTTTCAATCAAATCGAGTACCGTCGATTTACCGTCACCGATAATGAAAGCCGTTGATCCCTTGGCAGCTGCCACCATCTTCCCACCGACCACAAGCAGGCGATGTTCTTCACCAAAAATGAACTTTTCGACGATGACGCCTGACCCCTCTTGAACGGCGATGGCGTAAGCGGCTTCTACTTCTCGTTGAGAAACCAAATTCGTGAACACGCCGCGACCGTGATTGCCATCGACGGGTTTGACAACCACAGGGATGCCCAGCTCTTGAGCGGCCTCCCAGGCCTGCGCGGCGTTTTCGACAGACTGCCCTTGCGGTACGGGTATGCCGCATGCTTGAAGCAATGATTTTGTTAAGTCTTTATCCCTAGAGGTGGTCTCTGCGATAGCACCCGTTTTGTCGGTTTCGGCAGTCCAGATTCGACGTTGGTTTGCGCCATAGCCCAATTGCAATATATTGCCGCTACTTAAGCGAATGATGGGGATGCGTCTGTCATACGCGGCCTCAACGATGGTTGCCGTACTTGGCCCCAAATAATACGATTCCATGAGGTCTTTCAAGTTTTCGACCATTTCAGGGATGTCGCAGTCGCGATCTTCGTAGGCGGCCATGACGACGTCGCGCCCAGCGTGCAATGCTGCCCGAGCGACGTGTTCGTCCCAAGCGGTAATGACGACGTTATAAACCCCTCGTTTTGGTGTTTCACGGGTTCTGCCAAATCCACCGCGCATGCCAGCGAGCGTCAGCAACTCAAGGGCAACATGCTCAAGAATATGACCAGGCCAAGTGCCTCTCTCGAGACGCGTTAAAAAACCACCGCGAACCCCTGGGCTGCACCGATGTTCGATTAACGTGGGCATCCACGCAGTGAGTCGCTTGTAAACACTTGGCACTGCATCCGACGGGAAGTCCTCGAGCTCGCCGATATCGACGATCGCTTCAATCACCGGGACAAATTGGAGGGTCCAGATATGCGGACCACGCAAGTGGATGATGCGCTCGATAACGATGTCGCGTTTATTCATATGTCTTGATCAGCCCTTTGAGTTGATTTTTCGCCTGCAACGATCGCCTGTGTCAGGACATGGATTCGTCAAGTGCTTAAAAGTTCATGCTGCAGTGCAATAATGTCGCGAATATGGCCTTATGGTAGCAAAAACGTATTTTGCTAAGCAGGTCATGCCCCTTCCTGCCGGTTTCCACCCTGCAGGCTCGTTATACTAGACGGGTCATGAAGTTGCCACTGAACGCCCAAACGAATAATAAACCGACGCTGCCCATTGCTTGGGCAAGCGCTCTGCATGGCGTGCTTGCGCCTGATGAGTCCGTCAAAGCTTGGCTTGAGCCCGATTTAGACGACAATCTTCGGTTTAACGCAAGCGTGATCGTGTTGACAGAGAGACGCGTGATTACACGCCACGCAGGTACTGAAAACTGGGTTTCTTGGGTTATTGGATCCAATCAGACACTCGAACATCGGGATTATGCAGGCCTTGGCGCCATTGAGTTGTTTGAGGATGGTCGACGAATTGCCATCTGGCACCACACCTTGGGGTTTGCTGCCGCGGTCAGCCGTCTCTGCGAAACTTTTTTGGTTTGCCAGACGTTGGAGGCAAACCCTAGCGCTGAAATCGATACGGCCCCTGCCACATGCCCGACTTGCGGTACCCCCTTCGCGCCAGATCAAGAAGAGTGCGCAGTCTGTAGTGGCGAGGCGCAGGGGCCTAATAACGGGTGGGCGTTGCTCAGACTGGTTCGATTTGCCAAGCCATATCGCGGTTTGCTGATGTTGGGGCTGATTCTGACCTTGATGTCCACAGGGGCAACCTTGGTACCGCCTTATCTCACCATGCCGTTAATGGATAGGATCTTGATTCCCTTTCAAAATGGCAAACCCATTGATTACGATCTTGTCGCTTTGCTATTGACAGGGTTGGTGGTGTCAGGCTTTCTGGCGTGGTTGCTGAGTTGGGCAAGAACGTATTTGTTGGCTTGGATCAGCGAACGTATTGGTGCTGATCTTCGTACCGCTACCTTTACGCATTTGCAAACCTTGTCTCTGCAATATTTTGGCGGAAAGCGAACGGGTGATTTGATGGCCCGGATTGGCAGTGAGACGGATCGCATTAATTTGTTTTTGTCTCTACACCTCCTTGATTTCGCCAACGATGTGTTGATGATCTTGATGACCGCGGGTATTCTGATTTCAATCGATGCCAAACTTGCGTTGACCACGTTGATCCCCCTGCCATTTATTGTGTGGATGATTAATTCGGTCAGGGGGCGGTTGCGTCACGGTTTCGAAAAAGTTGATCGAGCCTGGAGCGACGTCACCAACGTGTTAGCCGACACCATCCCCGGCATTCGCGTGGTCAAAGCATTTGCACAAGAGGATCGCGAAGTGGCACGCTTTCGCGATGCCAACAATCGCTATCTCGGGGTGAATGACAGGATCAACAAGGTCTGGGCCTTGTTTGCGCCGACGGTGACGTTCTTAACTGAAATTGGTCTGCTGGTCGTGTGGATTTTTGGGATTTCGCAGGTGGCCGCTCATGGCATCACCGTCGGCGTGCTGGCGGCGTTTTTGGCCTACATTGGTCGGTTCTACACCAGATTGGATTCCATGAGCCGTATCGTGTCCCACACGCAACAAGCGGCTGCGGGGGCAAAGCGCATTTTTGATATTCTTGATCATGTATCGAGCGTGCCGGACGCTACCCGTCCTGTACCGCTAGATCAGATCGAAGGTCGAATCGAGTTGCGTAACGTGGGGTTTCGATATGGCAGTCGCACGATTTTGCGCGGGATCGATTTGAATATTCGCGCCGGTGAGATGATTGGCCTGGTCGGCCATAGCGGATCGGGTAAAAGCTCGTTGGTCAATTTGATTTGCCGCTTTTACGATGTGACGGAGGGAGGGATACGAGTCGATGGCGTCGATATCAGATCGTATGCTTTGGCATCCTATCGTCGCCATATCGGGCTCGTGCTTCAAGAACCCTTTTTGTTTTTCGGTAGTATTGCTGAGAACATCGCCTACGGTAAACCTGAAGCGACGCGCGAAGAAATCGTGGCCGCCGCGCGAGCTGCCCGTGCTCATGAATTCATCTTAAGGTTGCCCCAAGGCTACGACTCGCTGGTGGGCGAACGGGGGCAAGCTTTGTCGGGCGGCGAACGTCAACGTATTTCGATCGCTCGAGCGTTGTTGATCGACCCGAAAATTCTGATTTTGGATGAAGCAACGTCGTCGGTGGACACAACGACTGAAATGGAGATCCAAGAGGCGTTGGATAATTTAATTCAGGGTCGCACGACAATTGCCATTGCGCATCGCCTAAGCACACTTCGTAAGGCCGACCGATTGGTGGTCTTGGATCGCGGCAAGGTGGTTGAGATTGGGCCCCACGACGAGCTCATTGAACGACAAGGTGCTTATCATGCACTCTATTTGGCGCAGACGCGTCAGACTGACGCAGCGGCTGAAGTCGTTTTGACAGACGCACCGGCCAAGCAGGAAGAGGCACATGTTTGATTTTAAATTGTCTCGTAGTCTGGCGGGTAAGCTTGTCCTGACAACGGCAACCGGTGAGACGCATGAGGGGGTTGTGCCAGTTCGAGCGTTTCCGGTGGGGGCGCCTGAGTTCTTTGTGGCCATGATGAGTTCAGAAGGCAAAGAAATTGTCTGGATTGACGATTTGCATAAGCTTCCTGACGAGACTCGCCAGTGCATTCTTGATGAGATCGCTTCACGTGAGCTAATCCCAGAGATTTTCAGCATCCTATCGGTTTCTACCTTTTCAACCCCCAGCGACTGGGTGGTGATGACAGACAAGGGCCGCACCACCTTCACACTCAAGGGTGAAGAGGACATTCGTCGCTTGGCCACTTGGACCTTGCTCATCACGGATAGTCACGGGCTTCGCTTTTATCTCAAAGACATTCAAGCCCTGGATAAAAATAGTCGAAAAATCCTAGACCGATTTTTATGAGCGCTTATTTGCCAGCATCGATGAATTGATTGATACGTTCAAGCGGAAAGAACCTATCCATCAGTTCAGTGGGTAAGAGATATTGTGGGAAGCAGGCCGACGAGTTCCTGCCATGCAGGAAATGAAGGCACAACCCAGATTTATCCATCAACCCGTCCAGCTTGAACTGCTCGGCTGCTTTGATCGCAAACGCACCATCTTCATTCCAATTAATATGAGGATAGGGGTTGCGTTGCCACACTTGTTTTTTGAAGATCCAACCAAAGCCATAGCCGAGATGAATGGTGAGAAGTTCTCCGCGGTTGCTTTCGTCAACAGCGATCGGGTGCAGGCCGACACGTGACAGTGAGAAATGCAATCCTTCTTTGATCATCATGTCCCAGTAAGCGAAACGCTTGGCCACACTACTATAAATAAAAAAGCCTCTTAAATTCAGTAGATCCGCTTGAGTGGTTTGTAGCGCCATCATTAACTGCGCGATGTACGTTGGCGCGTAATAATCATCGTCATCGAAATTGACGATGACATCGCCAGTCGATTGCTCGATCAGTAGGTTTCGCTTTTCGCCAATCGACATTCTTTTCTCGTTGTGTTGGTAAAAAATCCGATGGTTATTCAACCGTTGAAATTGGCTATTTGGACGGTCACTATCATCGAGGATACGCCATTCGATGTTTTGATAGGTTTGAGAGAGAAAACTTTTCAGCACTAACGCGAGCAGCTCTGCTCGATTAAAAGTGGGGGTGATGACGCTGACACGTTGCATGAGACAGGGACGCTAGGGGGGGCGAACGATGTTCGATAAAGGTAGATCAGCATCGTATCGATTGATCATTTGTAGATAGATTGCTTCGATACTTTTAGTCGTGCGTGGTGTATCGAACAGCGGCGTTTGCAAACGGTGATTGACAAGCTTCTGCTTGATCAGCCACAACCTCTCAGGGGCCTTTGCAAGTGCAATCGCTAAGGCGACGTATTCGGATGACGATTGCGTGATTAGTTCGGGCAACCCAACTGCTTGCAGAAGGCTGCTGGCCACGCGACTCGCAAAAGATTCGCCTATTTGCGTCAGCACCGGTAGCCCCGCCCAGAGCGCATCACTCGCGGTGGTGTGGGCGTTATAGGGCCGTGTGTCAAGAAACAAATCGGCGAGTCGGTGCCGTGCCAGATGGTCAGCAAGTGGCAGCCGTTGCGCAAAGACAAGTCTGGCCGGATCAACCCCCTGTTGAGAGGCCGCGCGCTTGAGATGCTTCATCGCAGCGTGGTTGTCTTCAAACAGCCACAACACGCTGTCCTCAACAGCCTTCAAAATCTTCATCCAATCTTCAAAACAAGCGGGTGTCATTTTAAAGTTGTTGTTGAAACAGCAGTACACAAAGCCGGTGGCAGGTAAACCGGCATCCGCCCTCGAGAAAGACAGATCCGACGGCTTGCGCTGCCGATCGTTCACTTGATAACTATTCGGTAAATAGACAAGCTTTTCAGAATAGTGTGCCTGCAACTGCGAGGGGATTAGCGTGGTGTCTGCGATGAGATAGTCGATAAATTCAGCGGCCATAGAGCCCGGATAACCGAGGTAACTGACTTGAATGGGCGCTGCCCGGTGGGCAAAAATCGCTGTCCTGCAATCGACGGTAAACCCCTTCAAATCAACGGCAATGTCAATGCCAAGGTCTCGGCTGAGCTGAGCGACAGCTTGGTCGGACTGGCTTTTTACGTCGATAAATTGATGAAAACTTTGTCTTAAACGCGCTCGCATCGGATCTTCTCGATCAGGCCCGAACGAGAATGCGTAGAGTTCAAACTGCGCTTTGTCGTGCAATTCAAAAAACTCTGCCATCAAATAAGCAGTGGCATGTTCTTGTAAATCTGCAGAGTAGTAGCCAAGCCGGATTTTTCCCCTTCTCTTACGTTTCGCTATCGGCCCTAGGGCACTCGTGAAGCGCAGCGTGTCAGTAATAAAGTTTTGGGCACAACGACGCTGGATCTCTGGTGAGTCAATCATCGCCAATAGCGGAAAGGGCATGCATGGACGCTCACCTGCCGCAATCTTTTGAGTGATCGCATCGAGCTGTTGATCAAACGCTTGCCAATCACACATCATCATCTTGGTGTGAAAAATCTGGCCGATTAAAAAGTCACGGTTGGGTGCGATTTGGTGAGCGCATTGATAGCTATCCAAAGCAGGCTCGAATCGCTTTAATCGCAGCAGAATGTTGCCGCGATTCATGTGCGCGTCAACGTAGTCGGGTCTGAGCTTGAGCGCAGCTTCATAGCGCATCAATGCTTCTTCAGGACGGCCTAACGCCTCAAGTGAAACCCCCAGATTATTATGGGCATCTGCGAAATCGGGTTTGAGCTTGATGGCTTGGGTATAACTGAATGACGCTTCTGCATATTGTCGACAGCGCTCGAGAGATACGCCTTGGTTGTTGAAGGCTTGAGCATTGTCTGGCTTCAGTGCAATGGCACGAGCGTAGCTTGCAAGCGCCCCATTTAAGTCACCAAGTTCAGCGAGCGCAACCCCACGATTGTTATAAGCCTCAGTGAAATCGGGTTGGATGAGAATGGCTTGATCGTAACTGGCGAGGGCGAGCTCGAACCGTGACAGGCTGGCGAGCGCAATCCCCCGATTGTGGTGCGCTTCTGCAAACCAAGGTTGACAGGCCAAGGCTTGGTCGTAGCTCAGTATGGCTTGCTCCACGCGACCAAGGTATTTGAGGGTATTGGCGAGATTGTGATGGGCTTCGCTATAGTCTGGCGCGTTCTCTGTCGCCAGCTTATAAGCGGCCGCCGCATCTTCGAATCGTTGAAGCTTTTGCAATACAGCGCCGCGGTTATTGTGGGAAATCGCGTGCTTTGGATTGATGCTGAGCGCCTTGTCATAGGCGGCAAGTGCTTTTTCGTGTTGATTCAGTGCCTGTAGTGCAACCCCTAGATTACTGACAATATCGGGATCGGTTGCGTTGATTTTTATGGCTCTACGGTAGAGCTCAACCGCTTTAGTGGGGTTGTTGGTAGCCAGAAAAATCGACGCTGATAATTGCAAAGCGTCAAAATGATCGGCTTGCAGCTTGAGTATCTGCCGGTAGCCGCTTTGTGCCTGTTTCAACTCACCCCGCTGATGCAGGGCAAACGAGCGTTGAAGTAAAACGCCGAGTTGCTGTTGAGGTGAGGCCGTGGGCATCGTGTGTGTCTCTATATTTTGTAATCTGCCCCGAAATCGTCTCCGACGGTAATTTGCTTCGAACCCGTGTCAGTGATAACACCGTTCATCCCAAAGCAGATCGCATCATTGAGGATAGGCAAACGTCGGTAAGGCGCTAGCGTGTCACTGATGACTGGCGATGACTGCGCCGTGTACGGGTCGATATCAATGACGGCGCATCTTGAACAAGGTTTGACAAGTTGCAGTTGCGGCCCTTTGGCAGCAGGGGTGAAGCGTAGGGTGTCGAGATGGTCTTCAGCGTGCGCTTGAAGGCCTTTGAGCACGATGTTTGGCCGAAAGCGGCTCATACCAGCAAGTTCGTGTTCATTTTTACTGAGTCGCTGATTTAACTCGTCTAGGGCAGATTGCGTCACAATGAGTGTTGCAAAACCATCGCTAAACATGTTGGGCCGATCGATACCTTGTGTCCAGTCTTTGTTGGATAGCCGGCTTGATTGTTGACCAAACCTGACAAGACGAAAGTTTTTACCAGGGATTTGCAGGAAACGATCAAGCCATTGAGCCACCTCATCTCCCATGTCATCGGCAGGCAGCGTGTCACGCCAAACCGTCACCAGAAGAGAACTTCCGCGATACGATAAGTCAACGCTGACGGGGCCTTGAGTGGGTGCTGATAGCGTCAGGTAATGGGCATCCAGTGAGGGGGTAATCCAGCCCATGTGAGGACACTGACGCTGGGTGAGAAACATCCCATGCTGATCGACAATGAGCCACTCTCGATCGAAGGCCAGGCCTGAGGGCGTCACTAACGAGGTTTGGATTTCAATGCCGCCACACGATTTGATCGGGTAGATGAATAGCTGGCTGACAATACCTTCGCAATCGCTCATGACACGGAACCTTAATAGAACCTAAAATGATGTGGACGCTTAAACTAACGAGTTGTGATCTTATCAGGGGTTTTGCCATGCCATCTTTTGACGTTGTCTCCGAAGTCGACAAACACGAACTGACCAACGCGGTTGATCAGGCGAATCGTGAGCTGGCCACGCGGTTCGATTTCAAAGGGACGCACGCCAAGTTCGAACTCGATGAGTTTGTGGTGACTCAAGTGGCTGGAAGCGCATTTCAATTAAAGCAGATGCTGGATATTCTTCGCAGTCGCTTGAGTGCACGAGGTATTGATGTCAGATGTCTGGATGTCGCCGATCCGCTTGAAAATCTGGGGGGAGCACGTCAAAAGGTCACGATCAAGCAGGGCATAGAACAACCAGTCTCCAAAAAGCTGATCGCCGCCATGAAAGAGGCCAAACTGAAAGTCGAGCATCAAATTACTGGCGAAAAGCTGCGCGTGACCGGTAAAAAGCGCGATGACTTGCAGGATGCCATCGCGTTACTTAAAAAGGTAGATGTACCCTTGCCGCTGCAGTTCAACAATTTCAGGGATTAAGTCACTCACGGTCTGCCGCCTTTGGGTCAGAGGCGGCAGAGCCTAGTCGGATTGCGTCTTACCGTGTTTAGCGGCCGCCAAATTTGGTGTCACGAAACAACGTTGACAAACCTCGTGGTTGCGAGCGCCAATACTGCGGGGCGGCCTCAACACTTGCACCCAGTTCTGCCGCCGCGTGCCAAGGCCAACGAGGGTCGTAGAGCATTCCTCGAGCTAAGGCGACCATGTCCGCCTCGCCATCGACAATAATTTGCTCGGCTTGCTTGGGATCTGTGATTAAGCCCACTGCCATGGTGGGCAGGCCAGTACCTTCTTTGATCTGCGTTGCAAAGGGGATTTGAAACTTCGGCCCCACCGGAATCTCTTGATTGGCGGCGACACCGCCGGTCGAGACGTGAATAAAGTCGCAGCCCAACGCTTTTAGCCGGTTACCAAAGTCGATATTGGCTTGCATGGGCTGGCCGTCTTCTACCCAATCAGTGCCTGAAATCCGGATCCCAAGTACCGTGTTTGGCGCAGCTTTTCGAACCGCCTCAAACACCTCGAGCGGGAAGCGCATTCTGTTCTCGGCAGATCCACCGTACTCGTCCGTTCGTTTATTTGCAACGGGCGACAAAAATTGATGCAATAAATAGCCATGAGCCCCATGCAGCTCTATCCCGTCGAACCCAAGCCGCATGGCGCGTAGCGCCGAATCGACAAAGGCCTTTTTGACCCGTTCAAGCGCAACCTTGTCCATGGCGAGTGGGTGCGACTCAGTCGACCCGTGAGGCACTGCAGAGGGCCCCTCGACTTGCCAGCCACCGTCTTTGATCGCAATCAGTTGACCGCCTTCCCAAGGACGAGCGCTTGATGCTTTGCGCCCCGCATGGCCAAGCTGAATCATGACCGGCATAGAAGAATATTGGCGAATGGCTGCTAATACAGGCTTTAGCGCCGCTTCATTTTCGTCAGACCAAAGGCCCAGGCAGCCATGCGTAATACGGCCAATGGCTTCTACCGCTGTTGCCTCTATGATCAATAACCCAGCCCCGGATAAGGCCATTTGACCGAGGTGGATCATGTGCCAGTCGGTCGCATTGCCGTTCTCGGCCGAGTACTGGCACATGGGGGCAATCACGATACGGTTATCCAGCGTCAACTGGCCAAGCTCGATGGGTGAAAACAATTTACTCATCTGGGTATCCTCAGGGCAAACAAAAGTGGGTTGCCCATGCTAATGGGTGAACCTCTGAACTGCAAGTTGAGACAGCGCGCTGGTGACGGGTAAACTACTCCTCAGAGAAGTTTTAATCTTCGGTGAGGGGTTTTTTATGATCAAAATCAGACGTTCACAGGATCGAGGCTATGCCGATCACGGGTGGTTAAAGTCTTTTCACAGTTTTTCGTTTGCTGGATATCACGACTCAGCCTTCATGGGGTGGGGCAATCTTCGAGTCATTAACGAAGACCGTATCGAGGCCGGTAGCGGGTTTGGCACTCACGGCCATCGCGACATGGAGATCATCAGTTACGTGCTTGAAGGTAACTTAGCCCACCGCGACAGCATGGGCAACGTAAAGGGTATCCCCCCGGGTGATGTACAACGCATGAGTGCAGGCCGAGGCGTTCAACATAGCGAATTTAATCACGCTGAAGGTCAGCTGACACATTTTTTGCAAATTTGGATCGAACCCAACGTCACTGGCATTGAGCCGAGCTACGAACAGAAGTCGGTAGCTGCTAGCGATAAGCGGGGCAAGCTGTGTTTGATTGCCTCGCCCAGTGGCGCAGGTCATTCGGTCACCATCCATGCAGACGCCTCGCTCTATGCGGGGTTGTTTGACGGGCAAGAGCGTGCCACCTTGTCCCTTGCCCCTGGTCGTCTGGCTTATGTTCATCTTGTCAAAGGAGAGCTGTCGGTCAATGGTGTCGCCCTCTCGGGCGGCGACGCGGTCATGATAGAAGCCGAGACCGTGCTGACCTTCGATGCTGGTCACGAGGCCGAGGTCCTTGTTTTTGACTTATCGGGCGTTTGATGAACACAATCCGACTTGGTTGTATTGCCGACGACTTCACGGGTGCAACAGATCTGGCCAATAACTTGGTTCGATCTGGGATGCGAGTTGTGCAAACGATTGGTGTGCCAACTGACCCGTTGCAAGTGGAGACTGACGCTGTCGTTGTCTCTCTCAAATCTCGCACCATCGATCCTCAAGACGCTGTCGCTCAAGCGCGAGCAGCTTTAACGTGGCTCAAAGCGCAAGGGGCTGAGCAGATTTACTTTAAATACTGCTCTACCTTTGATTCCACGCCTTTGGGCAACATCGGCCCGGTGATTGATGGGTTGATGGATGCGCTAGGCACCGATTTTACGATCGCGACGCCGGCGTTTCCGGATGCTGGCCGGACGGTTTTTAAAGGTCACTTGTTTGTCGGCGACGTGTTGCTCAATGAAAGTGGTATGCAAGATCACCCGTTAACCCCTATGACGGATCCGAATCTGGTTCGCGTATTGCAAGCGCAAACCAAGCGGCAGGTGGGTTTGATTGATTACATGACTGTTCTGAAAGGTGGGGCGGCGATCGAGACTCAAATGGCACAGCTCAAAACGCAAGGCGTACAGATTGCTATTGTTGACGCCATCAGCAACGATGATTTGTATCGGTTGGGCCCCGCGCTGTCCAAGATGCCACTGTTGACGGCCGGCTCAGGCGTAGCCATTGCGTTGGCCGCTAATTTTGGGATTGCGCCCAATGATCAGGCAGGGAAATTGCCGCCAGCTGAGGGTTTCAAGGCCATTGTTTCAGGTAGTTGCTCGCGCGCAACTAATGCGCAGGTCGCCAACTTCATCGCTCACGGCGGCAGCCATTTTGTGGTGAATCCTCTCGCTAACGAGGGAGTTGAGGCCGTTGTTGACAAGGCTTTGGATTGGGCTAAAGCGCATATGGGTCTTGCACCACTCTTGATTTATTCAACCGCGCAACCAGAAGATCTGAAAGCGGTGCAGCAGACCTTGGGCGTCGAGCAAGCGGGTGCTCTGGTTGAACAGACGCTCGCACGAATTGCCGTGGGATTAGTCCAGCTTGGCGTCAGACAGCTGGTCGTAGCGGGTGGGGAGACGTCTGGCGCGGTGGTGCAGGCGCTTGATATTGATCAGTTGCAGATTGGCAAGCAAATCGATCCGGGGGTTCCTTGGTGCGGGGGCTATGCCCGAGCCACGGGTGCACCGATGCACATCGCTTTGAAATCCGGTAATTTTGGTGCGGTGGGTTTTTTTACCCAAGCCTTTGAACGGCTAGCGTGATGTCGGTCGTGAAACCGAGAGATGAGATGACCGCCATTGAACACGCGCATGAGTTGTGCCGAGTCGGACGTAGTCTGTTTGACCGAGGATATGTGCACGGATCAACGGGCAATATCAGTGTTCGGTTGCCAGCGTCGGCAGGCGGTGGGGTGTTGATTACGCCAACGGATGCCTGCCTCGGTATGCTGGATCCAAACCGGTTAGCGCACCTGAATGCCGACGGACAGCAAATTGGCGGTGATCGTGCGAGTAAAACCGTACGCCTGCATCAGCAAATATATGCTGCGGCACCGTGGGCACACTGTGTGATTCACACGCATTCGTCTTGGCTGGTGGATTTGACCTTGAGGGGGGTGTGGTCGCCGCAAGATGTTGTGCCACCAATTACCCCCTACTATGTGATGAAAGTAGGCCATGTGCCCTTGATTCCTTATTGCCGCCCCGGCGATCCCCTCGTTGCAGACCGTGTTCAACAACTCATTGCTGAACATGAGTTGCGCACGCTCAAGCTGAGGGCTGTGATGTGTGAGCGTCTGGGGCCGCAAGTTTGGGGTGAAACGCCAGCCACCACCATGGCCACGCTAGAAGAACTCGAAGAAACGGCCAAACTGTGGCTGAGAGGTAATTGCAGTGCGACGCCTTTGACCCAAGCGCAAATTGACGATCTGTGTCAGCAGTTTAATCTTCATTGGTAAGCACTGATCGAGCGTCAAAGTCAAGAAAAACGATTGAGAGAGACCATGCATGCAACGAGATACTAGCGCGCAACGACAACAGCAGCGTCCCATCAGTGTTGAGGGGAAAGGCTTGGGGGCAATCCCCGCAGATTGTCGCCAGCAGGACATCGGTACATTGGGCTGGAACTTGTTAGCTGAAGATGTCAGTTTGCCCGTGGCGGTGTTGAGCCAAAGCCGCTTGCAACACAACCTGACGTGGATGCAACGCTTCATCGAACGTTACGGCGTGCAGTTTGCACCTCATGGTAAGACGACCATGAGCCCTTCTTTGTTTCATTTGCAGCTGGATCACGGCGCATGGGGGATCACCCTGGCGACGGCGTCGCAAGTTCAAGCGGCGTGGCGCAATGGGGTCAAGCGAATATTGATGGCGAATCAATTGGTGGGTCAGGGCAATATGGCCATCATTGCAGACATACAAGACCCTGAATTCAATTTCTGTTGCATTGTTGACTCAGCTGATAACGTTGATGCTTTGGGCCAGTATTTTGCTCGACGCGGTCAAACCATCCGAGTATTGCTTGAGTATGGCGTAACAGGTGGTCGCACAGGTATTCGTGACTTAGCGCAAGAGCAAGCCGTGCTGGATGCCGTGCAACGCTGGCCTCAATCAGTCAAACTCATCGGGGTTGAGGTCTATGAAGGTGTTTTAAAAGAAGATGCCGAGGTGCGCCGCTTTTTACGCCATGTCTTGAGCCGCACGGGCGCGCTGATCGCCCAGTCTTGTTTTGCTGAACCGACGGTTATCTTGTCTGGCGCAGGGTCAGCTTGGTATGACGTAGTTGCAGAAGAGTTTTCAAATCAATCGCTTGGACAGCCCTTGCAGGTCATTCTCAGGCCCGGGTGCTACCTGACTCACGATGTGGGTATCTATCGTGAAGCTGAAAAGCGCATTCACACCAGCAATGCGATTGCCCGCGAAATGGGTCAAAGTTTGCTACCAGCGCTGCAATTATGGGCCTACGTACAGTCGCGCCCAGAACCACAGCTGGCGATTATTGCTCTCGGAAAGCGCGATGCCGCGTTTGATGCGGGGTTTCCGGTACCTGCCTGGTCTTACCGACCCGGTGTTTCGATTGAGCCACAGGCGGTTGATTCTGAGTTAAAAATAACTGCCATGATGGATCAACATGCCTTCATGCAGGTGCCACTGGCCACGGATTTAAAGGTAGGGGACATGATTGCATTTGACGTGTCTCACCCCTGCCTGACATTTGATAAGTGGCGGCAGTTGCTGTTGATCGACGATCATTATCAAGTCGTTGGTGTTGTTGAGACGCTTTTCTAAAAGGGTGGAAATGGACGATATCAAACGCTATGGGGTCGAAGGCGGCTCAGGCACGGGTGGGCAGCAATTGCCTTTTGCTCGCGCCGTGGAAGCTGACGGCTGGTTGCACGTGTCAGGGCAGGTGCCCATGGTCAACGGTGAGATTGTCGAAGGGGGTATCGTTGCGCAATCACATCAAGCGATTAAAAACCTCATCGCCATTTTGAATGAAGCGGGCTATGGTCTAGAACACGTGGTTCGGTGCGGTGTCTGGCTCGATGACGCGCGTGATTTCATGTCGTTTAACCGCGTGTTCAAAACGTATTTCGGCGAACATCCGCCCGCGAGGGCGTGTGTTGTATCGAGCATGGTGGTGGATTGTCGCGTTGAAATTGACTGCGTTGCTTATAAAAAACCGGTTTAACTGAGAAAAAATATGAAAATATTAATCACTGGCGGGGCTGGCTTTTTGGGTAGTCTGTTGGCGCGAACCTTGTTAAAGGAGGGCACCTTGCAAGGCCGCATCATCGCGTCGATTACCCTTGCTGATTTGATTGCGCCAGCGCATCCCGAGTTAACCAGCGGTGCTTTCATCAAATACGACATAGGGGCGCTATTGGATAGGCTTCCCGAGCTGCTCAAAACCGATTTTGACGCTGTTTTTCATTTCGCCTCTGCCGTCTCCGGTGAGTGTGAAGCTGATTTTGAGCTGGGGCTTCGATCAAACCTCGACTCTACCCGTCAATTGTTAGATGGCCTGCGCGCGCAGCAGATGAGAACGGGCATTGCGCCTTTATTTTTCTTTTCAAGTTCGGTCGCAGTGTTTGGTTCTGACCCCTTGTTGCCTTTGGCGAGGGCAGTGACCGATACAACTCTGCCCACGCCACAATCCAGTTACGGGATTCAGAAGTTCATTTGCGAGCAATTGGTTGCTGACTATACGCGCAAGGGTTACATCGACGGCCGCGTGGCGAGGCTCATGACGGTATCAGTTCGACCTGGGCGGCCCAATGGTGCTGCCTCCAGTTTTCTGTCGGGGATTGTGCGTGAACCTTTAGCTGGGATTGACACGATCTGTCCTGTGGATTTAAGTACAGCCGTTGCGTTGGCATCACCACAAAATACGATCAAAGGGATCATGGCGGTGATGAATGCTTCGCGTGAGAAGTTTGCGGGCCGTACCGCCATTAATTTGCCTGCCTTGACGGTGACGGTGGCACAGATGTTGGACGCGCTCGAGGTGGTGGCCGGCAAAGAGGTGCGGGCACGTGTCAAACTCGAACCCAATCCCGACATCGCCAAGATAGTCGGTGGTTGGCCAGCTCGTTTCGAGTGCCAACGCACGATTGATTTTGGTCTAAAGGGCGACGCCTCGTACGAGGATATTATTCGTCAGCATATGGCGCTCAGTTGACAACGTGCCCTTAGACTTCTGACGACGATTAGTTCGACGTCATTGCCCCATAGACTAAATCTTGGATTTGTTCGCGATAATATTTGCGCAAGTCGCCGGGGGCAGCCGTCCCGAAGACGAGCACTAATTCTTGTTTGGGATCCAATACAAAACCAGTCCCGTAGGCGCCGTTCCAAGTGATCTCGCCCGCATCGCCAGGTATCGATGCCAGGCCATCACTCAACCTGACGGCGACACCCAACCCAAAACCGTAGCCATCACGGTGAGGTTCTACTTTTGCCACGTTGTTTTGAATTGAAGCGGTGAGATGGTTGGAAAGCATCAATTTGACAAACGCCGGGCTCAAAATTTGGGTGTTTTTAAAATTGCCTTTGTTTGCCAGCATTTGGCCAAACTTCAAATAATCTGGTACTGTCGTCAACGAACAACCACCACCACATTCAAACGTCGGATTTTTTTCGACGGTTAAGACTTTTTGCGGCTTGCCTGTCAGCGGGTCGTTAGAGAATGGCTTAGCTAAACGCCCCCTTTTCTCTTGAGGTACCGAAAACCCGGTATCGTTCATGCCCAAGGGTTTCCAAACCCCTTCGCGCAAGTATGTGCCCAGACCTCGTTGAGTCACTTTTTCGATGACAGAGCCCAGCATCTCAAACGATTCACTGTACTCGAAAGTGGTGCCTGGCTGATGCACCAGGGGCAGGGCAGTTA